>DATBLU010000049.1:0-9085 GCA_036555205.1 Candidatus Deferrimicrobiaceae bacterium | reverse complement strand
GCCCGAAAGCGGCCCCCGGGGGGGCGCGCCGCGCGCGTCATGCCGCTGAACGGTGCGGTTTTTCCTTCCCCGGGATGCCGATATATGTATACTGTATACAAACAATGAACTGGTACAACAGCATCAGCCTGAAAATCGTCCTGTGCGTCGTCGGGATGATCCTCCTCGTGAACGGCGCGCTGGCCTACCTTTACCTGTCGATACAGAAGGAGAACCTGAACGTTACGTTTCTCAGGACCGCCTCGCAGCTCAGCGAAACGATCAAGAAATCGATCCAGAACGACATGCTCGAAAACCGCAAGGATGCGGCCTACAAGATCATGCAGACGATAGGCGGGCAGGAGGGGATCGAGTGGGTCAGGATCTACAGCTACGAGGGGAAGATCCTGTTTTCCAGCGACAACACCGAGGTGGGCCGGATGGTCGACAAGCGGGCGGAGGCGTGCTACGGGTGCCATTCGGAGGCGCTCCCGCTCGAACGGCTGGCGACGTCCGAGCGGAGCAGGGTGTTCTACGCGGGCGGAAGCGACCTTCCGGGAAAGAGCCATCGCATACTGGGAATCATCAATCCCCTGTACAACGAGTCGGGATGCTCATCGGGGGAATGCCACGCGCACCCCGAAACGCAGAAGGTCCTGGGCGTGATCGACGTCACGATGGACCTGAGCGAAGTGGACGCCCAGATGGCAAGCGCTCGTGGGAGGGTCCTTCTCGTGAGCGTAGTCTCCATAACCGCCATCTGCATCATAGTCGCGCTGATCCTCTTCCACTTCATAGAGAGGCCGGTCAAGGAGCTAGTCCTTGGGACGCAGAGGATCTCCGGCGGCGACCTTGAACACTTGATCCCCGTGAGCACCAACGATGAGATGGGGCACCTTGCGTCGTCGTTCAACCGGATGACGGACAACCTTCGGCGGGCTCATGAGGAGATCCAGGAGGGCATCCATAACCTGGAGCACAAGGTGGAGGAACGGACGGCGGAGCTCAAGGCGACGCAGTCGCAGCTGCTGCATTCCGAGAAGCTGGCCGCAGTCGGGGCGCTGGCCGCCACCGTGGCGCACGAGATAAACAACCCGCTGACCGGCATCTACACGTACATAAAGCTCATGGAGAGGAAGATCGAACAGGGGCAGTACGGAGCGGCGGACGTCGAAAAATACGCCGGGTACCTGGATACGATGCGCAGGGAGGTCGAGAGGACGACCGCCATCGTCCAGAACCTGCTGGATTTTACGCGCCCCAAGGAGCCGGTCCGCAAGAGCCTGAACCTCGTCAAGGTGGTGGAGGAGTCCCTGTCGCTCATCAGGAACAAGCTGAACCTTAACAACGTGCAGGTGGTGAACCGGTTGGAGCCTCTTCCGGAGGTCATGGCCGACCCTGCGCACATGAAGCAGGTGTTCCTGAACCTCATGATCAACGCATGCGAGGCGATGGAAGGCGGGGGGACGCTTACGCTCGGGAGCGAATACGACGCGAACGGAAACAAGGCGATCGTGAGCGTTGGAGACACCGGCGTCGGGATCGAGCCGGAAAACCTCGCCCGCATCTTCGATCCGTTCTTCTCCACGAAGGAGAAGGGGACCGGCCTGGGCCTCTCGGTCGTAAACGGGATCGTCACCCGGCACAACGGCAGGATCGACATAGAGAGCAGCCCCGGGAAGGGAACCAATGTCCGGGTCACGCTTCCCATTTCGTAAAGGAAGTCTTAAAAAATCGGCAACGTCATATACATCAGGCCCGTGGGGGCGGTGGAGCAGTGGATACTCCAGTGGCTGGGGAAAGAGATGGGTGACTGCCTCGCGGCCACCGTCAAGGCGATGCCTGCCATCCCGGTTCCTCCAGGAAGCTACGAGGCGGGGCGCAACCAGTATTACTCGACCAGGATACTCAAGGAGATGCTCAAGGAAGTGCCGGAAGACGCGGAAAAGCTCCTGGGCGTGACAGACAAGGATCTTTGCATCCCGATCCTTACTTACGTTTTCGGCGAGGCGCAGCTGGGCGGGACCGCGGCGGTCGTTTCGCTCGCGAGGCTGCGCCAGGAGCATTACGGGCTGGCGCCGGACCGGGAGCTGTTCCAGGAAAGGCTTCGAAAGGAGTGCCTGCACGAGCTTGGCCACACCTTCGGGCTGATACATTGCCAGTCGAGGGATTGCGTGATGTACCTTTCGAATACCGTGGTCGACGTGGACGGCAAGGGGCGGAACTTCTGCCGCTCCTGCCGCATGGTGGTCGAGTCCCAGACGGGGCCGGGGAGGGCGACATGACGATGGAAAAGAGCGTGAATATCATGGTCGTGGACGACGAGGAGATAGTCCGGGACTCCCTGGGCGCCTGGCTCGAAGAGGACGGGTACCACGTGGAGTCCGTGGAAAGCGGCAAAAAGGCCCTTGAGCTGCTTCCCTCGAAGGACTGGGACCTGATGCTGGTGGACCTCAAGATGCCGGGAATGGACGGGATACAGCTTATGGACGAGGTGCGCAAGACCCGCCCCGACATGCTGGTGATCATAATGACCGCGTACGCGACGGTGGATACGGCCGTCAAGGCTATGAAGAAGGGCGCCTACGACTATTTCGTCAAGCCATTCAACCCCGACGACATCTCGCTGACTATCCGCAAGATCGTGGAGCATCACAAGCTCGTCCAGGAGAACCTGTTCCTCCGCAAGGAGCTCAAAAAACAGTACAAGCTGCGGGACATGATAAGCAAGAACGAGAAGATGCTGGAGATCTTCGAGCTCGCGAAGACCGTGGCAAAGAGCAGCTCGACGGTACTCATCCAGGGGGAGAGCGGGACGGGGAAGGAGCTTCTAGCCAGGGCTATCCACGACGAGAGCCCCCGCAGCGAAGCCCCGTTCATCTCCGTGTCCTGCGCATCGCTTACCGAGAGCCTGCTGGAGAGCGAGCTTTTCGGGCATGAAAAGGGCGCGTTCACCGGGGCAAGCGCGATCAAGCGGGGCAAGCTCGAGCTGGCGCAGGACGGGACTCTTTTCCTTGACGAGATCGGCGACATAAGCCTCAAGCTGCAGATGGACCTTCTCCGCGTCCTGGAGCAGAAGGAGTTCCGGCGCGTAGGCGGATCGGACCTTATCTCCATCAGCTCGCGGATCCTCGCGGCGACCAACCGGGACCTCAAGAAGGCCATCGAGGAAGGGCGCTTCCGGGCCGACCTCTTCTACCGGCTCAATGTCATCTCCATCAATATTCCACCGTTGCGCGAAAGGAGGGAGGACATACCCCTGCTGGTCGAACATTTCATAGAGAAATTCAACATAGAGATGGGGAAGCAGATCCGCGGGGTGAGCGAAGGCGCCATGAGGATCCTCATGGACAACGAATGGCCCGGCAACGCGCGCGAGCTTAGAAACGTGATCGAGAGGGCGGTGGTCGTGGCCAAGGGGAACGTCATAACGGAGTCCGACGTAAGCCTGCCGTCAGCCTCCGGAGGCCCGAATCACAGGGCGAAAACGCTGGAGGAGATCGAAAAGGATCACATCCGCGTGGTGCTAAACGAGAACCAATGGAACATTGTCAGGTCCGCCCTTGCGCTCGGGATAGACAGGGTAACGCTTTACAACAAAATAAAGAAATACGACCTGAAGAAGGAGGGGAACCCCGTCAAGGCGTGTTGAGAAAGACAATTCGTTGTTGATTTTTTATACAGTGCGATCCGACCGAAACTAAACGCAAAATTTCCCTCCGCTTAAAAGTGTGGAGTTTCTCCACATTCGGCATCCCATGCACGCCCGTATGGCGCACATGGTTTCGCTCCATGTTTCCCCAGTATAAACGAACTGTTACGTGGATCTGCGACCCCGATCGGCGATCCGGCACGGGCATTGCGGTATATGGGGGCGCGGGAACGAGTCGCCGCGGAGGGAGGTGGGAAAAATGGGATACCTGGTACTGGGGATTGCCTACGTGGTCATGGGCATCATCGCGGCGGCCAGGCCGCGGGCTCGGCATGCATGAAAAGATCAACCGGGGCGAACGGAGGCAACGGAACAGCCGGAAAAGAAGGGGTGCGGCGATGAAAGAAAGAAAATGCCCTTTTCTTGAAACGAAGACCGTAACGTTCTGCAAGGCCTTTCCGGTGAAGATGATCCCCGTCGACAGCATGTCGTCCTCGAAAGGGCTCTGCAACACGACCAATTTCCAGGAATGCTCCCTTTATAACGAGGTAAGCCACACCGGGAAAGGGTTGGAGACCCTCCGCGGGATCCGCCTGAAGGCGGATTACTACTATCACCCGAAGCACCTGTGGGTCGCGCCGGTTCCGGAAGACGAAAACGAGGCCAGGATCGGGATCGACGACTTCGCGGCCAGGCTGATCGGGAAGATAGACCGCGCCACGGTGCCGGCGGAGAACATGCCGGTGAAGGAGAACAGCATCTGCTTCCTCCTCCATTCGGGGCAGCGGACCGTGCGCCTCGTTTCGCCGGCGAACGGGGTCATCAAGGCCGTCAATCCCAGGATCGCCGCCGATCCGTCGATCCTCAACGACGACCCCTACTCGGACGGGTGGATCTTCTCCATGAAGATGAAAGCGAACGCGGTGTCCGGCCTGTACCACAAGAACGTCGCCAGGAAATGGATGGAGAGCGAGCTCGAAAGGCTGCAAAGGGTCTTCGCGTCCGACCTGGGGATGACGGCAACCGACGGAGGCGAAGCGCTCGCGGACATGAGCGGCAGGTTGACCGACGCGCAATGGGGGAAGGTCATCAGCCAATTCTTAGGGTAATGCCTGGAGGTGCGCCATGGTAGTCATTCTTTTCATTCTGACGGTGGTTGGATGCATCGCTGCGGATGTTTATCTCCGGCGGAGGGAAAGGCTGCGGACTGCCGCGGAGTCGCCCGCCATCGCGGAGCCCTCCGGGATATTTCCTTACCTGGCCGCGCGCGAGCTGCCCGGCGGGCTTTTCTTCCACAGCGGGCACACCTGGGCGAAGCTTGAATCCTCCGGCGAAGTGCAGGTCGGGCTGGACGGGTTCGCCCGGGAAGTGCTCGGGAAGGTCGACAGGTTCGAGCTTCCCGAGGCGGGAGCGCAGGTCCGGCAGGGCGAGCCGGTGTTCGCGGCGATCCAGTCGGGCAAGCGCATAGAGTTCGTGTCGCCCGTCGACGGCGTCGTCTGCGCGGTGAACGATGCGATCAACGCCGATCCGCAGGAAGCGAAAAAGGAGCCTTACGGAAAAGGGTGGGCGTTCGCGATCCGTCCGTCCAACCTCGTGCATAACCTGAAAAAGCTCCGTATAGGCGCGGATGCCTCCGAATGGCTGGGACGGGAGATAAGGAGCTTCGCGGAATTCCTTACCCTTCACAGGGCGGTGCCCCAGGGAGTGGGGATCACGCTGCCGGACGGGGGGTTCCACGCCGAGGGGATCATGGAGACGATGGACGGCGAGATACTCCAGATCGTTATCCGGAAATATTTCCGGTGACGCCGGATTCCACAGGAGGGACGACAGATGACCATCAGCAGAAGGAATTTCCTTAAAGTCGCCGGTGCGACCGGCGGCGCCCTGATCGCGGGCGCCAGGAAGCCGGCCCACGCCCAGCAGACGTCGGAGGGAGGCGTCGAGTTCAACGGCATGCTGATCGACACGACGAAGTGCATCGGCTGCCGCGCCTGCGAGGAGGCGTGCAACGCCGCGAACAAGCTGCCCAAGCCGGAAGTTTCCTTCTCCAACGAGGGCGTGTTCGATTCGCAGCGGGATCCCACGCCGGACGCATTCACGGTCGTGAACCGGTTCCCGAACGAGAAGGAGCCGGACAAGCCGATCTTCGTGCGGAAGCAGTGCATGCACTGCAACCAGCCGGCCTGCGCCTCCGCCTGCCTGACCAAGGCGATGGAGAAGACCCGGGAGGCGGCGGTCATCTACAACGAGGGAAGGTGCATGGGGTGCCGGTACTGCATGGTCGCGTGCCCGTTCGACATCCCCAAGTTCCAGTACAACAGCGCGACGCCGTTCGTGAAGAAGTGCATCTTCTGCAACGAGCGGCAGATGCGGGGCGAGCAGCCGGCGTGCTCGGAGGTCTGCCCGACGGGCGCGACCCTCTTCGGAAAGAAGCGGGAGCTGCTCGAGATCGCCAGGGCCCGGGTCGCCGCGGAGCCGGACAAGTACGTCCAGCACATCTACGGGGAGCACGAGGTCGGAGGGACCGGCTGGCTGTACCTCTTCGGCGCCGCCCCCGAAAAGCTCGGGTTGAGGACCAACCTCGGCACGACTCCGTATCCCGAGCTTACCTCGGGGTTCCTGTACGGAGTGCCGCTGGTGTTCGTGCTGTGGCCGTCGCTTCTAATCGGGTTGAACTACCTCATAAAGGAAAGCGATGAAAAGGAGACCTCCCATGGCGAGAAAGACTGACGCGGCGCCCGCGCCTGCCGAAGGCTCCGTGACCTTGATGCGGGTCGCGCGGGACACAATCCGTTTCGTCTTGAGCGAGCTCAAGCCCAAGGGCAAGATGCTGACGCCTTTCAACGTCATCACCGGGGCGATCATGCTGGTGGGGGTCGTCCTCATAGTCATCCGGTTCGCGTTCGGTCTCAGCTCCGTGACTAACCTCTCCCAGAACTACCCCTGGGGCATCTGGATCGGGTTCGACGTGGTCACGGGGGTCGCGTTCGCCGGCGGCGCCTACGTCTTGACCTTCCTTGTCCATATCCTGAAGGTCAAGAAGTACGAGCCGATCGTCAGGGTCACCGTCCTGAACGGGTTCCTCGCATACGTGTTCTACGCGGGCGCGCTCCTTCTGGACCTCGGCCGGCCCTGGAACGTCATCAACCCGATCATCGGGAACTCTTTCGGATTGAGCTCCGTGCTATTCCTGGTGGCCTGGCACTTCATGCTGTACATGATCTGCGAGTTCCTGGAGTTTTCCCCGGCGGTTGCGGAGTGGCTGCACTGGCCGAAGGCGCGAAGGATACTCGAGGGCCTGACGACCGGCGCGGTCATCTTCGGCATCACCCTGTCGACGTTGCACCAGTCAGGCCTGGGGGCGCTCTTCCTCCTGGCCCCGTCGAAGATCCATCCGCTGTGGTACTCGCACAACATCCCCGTGATGTTCTTCGTCTCGAGCATATTCGCGGGCATCTCGATGGTCATCATCGAGAGCACGTTCACGCACCGGGTCTTCAAGGACCGGATCGGGCACGAGCTGCACGAGGGGCACAACAGCATCCTCCTGGGGCTGGGCAAGGGAGCCGTGGGGGCGCTGTTCGCATACATATTCATCAAGATGATCGACTTCGTCCATTACAAGCTGTGGGAGCACATCAACACCCCGATGGGGTACTGGTACATGTTCGAGCTGGTCGGGTTCGTAGTCCTTCCGATCGCGCTGTTCCTCACGGCGATCCGGAGGAAGAGCGTGAAGCTGGTGCAGTACACCGCGTTCCTCACGGGGCTGGGTGTGATCCTGAACCGGCTGAATGTTTCGGTCATCGCGTTCAAGTGGTACGAGGCCGTCAGGTACTATCCGTCGTGGATGGAGATAGAGGTGACCCTGGCGATCATAAGCATGGAACTGTGGGTCTTCAGGTGGGTGATCAACAGGATGCCGGTGTTCGGTGCGCATCCTGCGGCAGCGGCAGTCGAGGAAGAAACCGCCGAGGATAAGGAGGTCGTCAGATGGAAGGCATCCGCTTTATAGACATCTATGCCACGAAAGGCATCGAATACCTGATCGTCATCGCGTTCCTCGCGGCGTTCGTCCTGTTCTGCCGCTACATGTACAGGCCCCGCGAGACGGGGGCGGGCGGAAGGATAGCGCCGGAGAGCGCCGCGAGGTTCCGGGTGCCGGAGGGGCTGTTCTACCACCAGGGTCACGGCTGGCTGAGGCCGGAACCCAACCACATCGCAGTGGTGGGGCTTGACGACTTCGCCCAGAAGCTCGTCGGGCGGGTGGATGCGGTCGTGCTGCCCAGCGTCGGCTACCGTATGGCGCAGGGGGAAAAGGCCTGGAGCCTGGTCGCGGACGCCGTCTCCATCCCGATGCTGTCGCCGGTCGACGGCGAGGTCGTCGAGGTGAACAGCGAGGTCCTTCGGACACCGGAGCTCCTGCGCCAGGACCCGTACGGCAAGGGCTGGCTGCTCAAGGTCAAGTCCCGCAGGATCGCGGCGGACACGAAGAATCTCCTTTCGGGAAAGCTTGCGAGGGCCTGGATGGAGAACGCGCTCGAGAGGCTCCAGCCCGCCAATCCCGAGAACCTGGGGCCTGTGCTGGCGGACGGCGGTTTCCCGGTGGAGGGGATCGCCAGAATCCTCGGCGGCGAAAAGTGGGCGGAGCTTGCGAAGGCGCACCTTCTGACCGAAGGGGATTGACGGTTCAGGCGCGGATACACCGGGGGGGCACGTCCACTCGCTTTCCGAGTGGAAAGTGCCCCCCCTGACTATTTGCTGAAAGAAAAAATCAGGTTATAATATCCATACTTTTCGAATTGGGTCGGCAACAGGTCCAAATCGGCATGCCGATGATGATGCGATGGCGCCAGGGAAGCTCAATCGGAGGGTGCGATGAAAGAGGTCGCGAAGTACGGCTGGTGGGTCAACGGGGCAGGATGGCCCCGCGATGACGCGACTCAGGATGCAGGCAGATCCGACCCGGATAAAACACCGATCAAATCCGTCATGGTCTACTGGGTGGACAAGAAGAACATGGTGAAGGAACCGATCGGGATCCTGATGGAGCGGCGGAAGGCGGAAAGGGACAAGGAGAACAACGCCATCGGCATGTTGCGTCTGGCCAGGAAGGAATTCGCCCATACGGAGGAGGAGTCCTCGAGGATTTTCATCGGCGATTACATCTGAAGCCGGTGGAATCCGACGCCCTCCGCGCTCTTCCCCCCCGATCGTAGCCGCCGCAGCCGGACAACTTACCTCTACATGCCGAGAAATCGCGAGAGGACCGATTTCTCCAGTTTCATGGCGGCCTCCAGCTCGCCGGCATCCAGCCAGACGCCGTCGCACGCGGAGCATCGATCGACCTTGAGCGTCTTGTAGTCGACCTCGATGAGTTCGGCGCCGCACTTGGGGCAGCGCATGAAATGCAATTCCTTCAGGCGCTTCTTCTCGGACTCCGCCATCTTT
>DATBLU010000046.1:0-2862 GCA_036555205.1 Candidatus Deferrimicrobiaceae bacterium | reverse complement strand
GACCCTGTTCGGATCGAGCGGTCCCACGAGTTTCCTGGGCAAGCTGACGGCCGGGGCGGCGATCGTGTTCATGCTGACATCGCTTTTCCTGGCCTATTTCGCCGGCGGGAGATCGTCGCCGACGCTCATGAAGGGCGGGGTGTCGGTCCCGTCGGCTCCTGCCCCAGCGGTCCCTCAAGGGACTCCGCCGGGCATGCCCCCGGGCCAGGGCGGAGCTTTGCCGGCTCCCGCAGCCCCGCCTTCGGCGCCTCCGATACCGGGGCAGCCGGGCAGGTAGTCTCCTCCCCGATTTTTTCGTCTCTCCCTTCGGGCGGCCCGCACGGCCGCCCTTTTTCATTTTTTTTAAAGCGGATTTCGCGTGTCGGCCGGTGGGCTCTTCCAGGAATCGCTTTTCTATTTGATGCAGGCGACGCCGGCGGCCCCGCGGTGAAGAATGCGGTACCATATGGGGTGAATCCGCCCCTGGAAGGAAACCCGATTGCCGAAACGCTATTCGATACGCGAAATATCCGACGGCGGGGGAAAGATCGACTACGAAAAGGCGTTGAACCCGCGCCAGGCGGAGGCGGTCCTGCACGGGGACGGTCCGCTCCTCGTCATAGCGGGCGCCGGGACCGGGAAGACGCGCACGCTCATCTACCGGGTGGCGAGGCTCGTGGAGCTGGGACACTCTCCCGCCTCGGTCCTGCTTCTGACCTTCACGCGCAGGGCCGCCGAGGAGATGCTGCGCAGGGCCGCGCTGCTCCTGGACCGGCGGTGCGAGAAAGTCGCAGGAGGGACGTTTCACGCCTTCGCCAACACGCTTCTGCGGCGCCACGCCGGCGCGGCCGGGTACGGCGAAAACTTCACCATCCTGGACCGCGCGGATGCCGCGGATCTCATCGGGCTTCTTCGCCACGATCTCCACGCGGGGCGCAAGGCGGTCCGCTTCCCCAGGAAGGAGACTCTCGCCGACCTTTTCAGCCGGGCGGCCAACCGCGAGGAGGACATCGCCGCCGCCGTGGAGAAGGAGGCCCCGCACTTCCTTTACTGCCTGGACGACATTATCGAGATCTCCCGCCTGTACGGGGAGACCAAGCGGGACAGGAACCTGATGGACTACGATGACCTGCTGCTGCGCCTGGCGGGCCTGCTGCGGGAGAACGAGCCGATCCGCCGCGCCGTATCCGCGGCATACCGGCACATCCTCGTGGACGAATACCAGGACACCAACCGGATACAGGCCGAGATACTGCGCCTCCTGGCGGCGGTACACGACAACGTGATGGCGGTGGGGGACGACTCGCAGAGCATCTACTCGTTCCGCGGCGCGAACTTCCGGAACATCATGGACTTCCCGTCCGACTTCCCCGGCGCCAAGGTCGTGTTCCTGGAGGAGAACTACCGCAGCAGGCAGCCGATACTGGACGTGACGAACGAGATCATAGCGGGGGCAAGGGAGAAATTCCCCAAGCGCCTCTTCACCTCCCGCGCCGGGGGGGACAAGGCGGCCATTCTGTCCGCTCCCAGCGAGCGGATACAATCCGCCTACGTCGCCGACCGGATCCTCGAGCTGCACGAGGAAGACGGCATTTCCTTGAGCGAAATAGCGGTACTTTTCCGCGCCGCCTACCTCTCCTTCGACCTTGAAGTAGAGCTCGCCAAACGGCACATCCCGTACCGGAAGTTCGGGGGATTCAAGTTCCTCGAGACTGCCCACGTGAAGGATGTGATCGCCCACCTGCGGCTGATCGAAAACCCAAGGGACACGTTGAGCCTCTTGAGGGCGCTTCTCCTTGTGCCGGGGATAGGGAGGAAGGCCGGCGCCGACATTAGCCGGAAGGCGCACGAGGAGGCGTCCCTCCTTCCCGTCCTTTCCATGCTTTCGGCGCGGAAACGCTCCGAGGAGGCGGCAAGGCTGGCGGGCCTGCTCGCGGAGCTCGCGGGCCCCAAGGGTGACGCCGTACCGGAGAGCCTTCGAGTGACCGAGGCGGTTGCGAAGGTGATAGCGTACTACCGGCCGATAATGGAAGCCCGGTTCGACGATTATCCAAGGCGGCTGAAAGACCTCGACCACCTGGAATCGCTGTGCGCCAGGTACCGCACTCTCTCCGAATTTCTCTCGGAGATAACGCTGGAGCCGCCCCAGGCGTCGGTGGGAGATATCGCGGCGCCTGACGGGGAGGAGGAGACGTTGACCTTGTCCACGATCCACTCGGCCAAGGGGCTGGAATGGAAGGCTGTCTTCATCCTATGGGCCCTGGACGGCAAGATGCCCCTTTCACGGGCGGCGGAGGACGAAGAGGAGATGGAGGAGGAGAGGCGGCTCCTGTACGTCGCCGCCACCAGGGCGAAGGATCTGCTTGTATTGACCTACCCGGTTAACATTTACGAACGGGCTACGGGAACGGTGCTATCGAAGCCGTCCCGGTTCGTGGAGGAGATCCCGGCGGGAGTGCTGCCCCGATACGCGCTGATAGAATAGGCCTTACTTGCTCTCGAAGGGCTTCCCGCACCACGCGCACGAAGGCGCCTCCCGGGGGACCCAGTGGAGGCAGTTCCCGCACTGCTTCTCGGGGGGGAGCTCGGCCTTTCCCTCCTCCCCTTCTTCCATATCGTCGTCGTAATACTTCCAGTCGTCGCGGGCCACGGGTGGATCATGATACGCAACCCGGGCGCCGAAATCAACCGGTCCGGGGACCGATGCCGTAAAGGATATCCCTTTAGATCGTCTCCAGCGCAGGTATACTACTATATGAAACAATAAGGGTTATTGTTTCATTTAATAGGCAGCTGCCATTTCCCGGGGGGGGGTGCGGAATCCGTTGAACCGCACGGGTACGTTCGAAGCGATCAGGCGCGCCATATTTTCCCTTGCGGGAA
>DATBLU010000021.1:0-22300 GCA_036555205.1 Candidatus Deferrimicrobiaceae bacterium | reverse complement strand
AGATGATCATCGAATGCCCGGCTTGCCGTACGCGGTTCAGACTTGACGAGGCCAAGATAAAGGGTAGAGGCGCGCGCGTCCGCTGCCGCCGGTGCGGAGAGCCCATCGTAGTCCTCAAGCCCGAGGAGCCGCAGCCGGAGGCGGCGAAAGAGGCAGGCGGCAGTCTGCTGGATCTTCGGTCCGTGGTACGGGAGTCGATGGGAGAAAAACCGGAAGAGGCGCCGGTGGAATTCACACCCCCCGCCGAAATTTCCGCAGGGAAAGACGAAACCGCAGCCTTGCCGGTTGAAGCCCCGTCGGGAATGGATTACCCCTCCCCCGACGCCGTGGCCCTCCCGCCGGCATCGGAGGAAGAAGCAGTTCCCCCTCTTCCCGACCTCGCCGTGGAATTCCGACCCGAGGAAAAGATCGACATCGACCTTCCCGCCGAGCCTCCGAAGGAGGAGCGCGTATCGGATTTCCTGATGGGCGGCGGGGAGACTCTCGACTTCCTGAAGGAGGAATCCGTCAAGGCGGAGAAGGCGGAGATGTTCGATATCTCGACCAGCCTGCGGAAGGAGCCGCTGGAGCTTCTTTCGACCACGGAGGCCGAGGAGGCGCGCCCTTCCGCAGCCGCGTATGAACGCGCCGAGGAGGCGCTGCAGGCCGCTCCCTTGGCGGCTGCGGCCGCCGAATCGCCCCCGGCAGGCGAAATCGCGCCCACGGTTCTGACCGAGCCGCAGGACGCAGGGGAAGCCCTCCGTCCGAAACCGCCCGCGCAGCGGAAAGCCGCATCTCCGCTCCTGCGCCCGTCCCTGCTCGCCCTTGTCCTTCTGTTCGTCGCTCTGGCCGGAGGAGGCGCATACCTGGGATTCACGAAGGGCGGACAGGACCTCCTGCGGGGACTCGTTCCGGGGATGGAGTCCCTGTGGCTGCGCAGCGCCGGAAAGCCGGGCCCGCAATTCGACGTCCGGAACCTGATAGGCTACTACGAAACCAACACGAAGGCCGGGAACCTGTTCATCATCAAGGGCCAGGTCGCGAACATGGGAAGAACGCGAAAGAGCGGCATACGGGTCCACGCGGCGCTGCTGGACGGCAAGGACCAGTCCCTGGCGGAAAAAACCGCCTTCGCGGGAACGGTGCTTCCGGGCGAAGCCCTGCGCACGTCCACGCGTGAAAAAATCGAGGAGGCGCTGTCGAACAGGTTCGGCGAGAAGCTGGTCAACATGGACGTCGCGCCCGGCAAATCGGTGCCGTTCATGGTGGTGTTTTTCAACGCTCCCGAGGGGATAGGCGCCTACCGCCTGGAAGCGAAGGACAGCGACTGAAGGGGTGAACCTGTAGGCGCAGCCGGAAGGGCTTCTATTTCTTCTGGTCGTCGGTCTTGGCGGGGGTGACGTCGACCTCGTTTTTATCCTTCATCGATTTCTTGAAGTTGCGAATCCCCTCCCCCAGGCCCTGCCCTATCTGGGGCAGCTTTCCCGCGCCGAACAGAAGTACGACTATCACCAGAAGTATCAGCAGCTCCGGCAACCCGAGTCCGAACATGCGTCCTCCTTCCTTTACCTGCGGCCCGCTATGCCTACATTATACCTTTAGCGGGTGCGGGAAATTCCTCATTTTTCGCGGATCGTCTCCTCGACGGCGACCCCGAAGTGCCGCCCCGCCGCCTCCTCCGCGAGAAGAAGCGTGTCGCCTTCCGCAAGCTTCGCCACTGAAACGGTCGCGCCCCCCGGGCCGACCAGGCGGATGGTTTCCGCATTCTGCAGAATGACGGAGTGGACCGCTCCCGAAGTCGACTTCGCGCGCACGAGGAGAAGCGGCCTGCGCTCGACCTTGACCCGTCCCACCGTGGCGGTTTCACCGGCGCCCGATTCGTCCACAAGGAGAACCTCGGAACCGGAGGCAAGCTCGGAGAGGTACGCGGTGCGGCCGCCCGGGAGCCGGCAGTAGGAATGTACGCCGCCTGCGTTGACCCGGAAAGGGCGCGGAAGGACATACGGGTTGGGAACGTTCTCGGCGCAGACCAGGAACAGCCCCGCGCTCGAGTTGCCCACCAGCATCCCCCTGCTCCCCTCGATCAGCGTGCAGGTGTCGACGCACACCCGGTCTCCGATTCCCAGCGGGGAAATCCCGGTGACGGAGGCCGCGACCAGCGGGGTCGCCTCGGTCTCCCTGCGGGCCGCCGAGGCAAGGGACCGCATCGTTGCGGGGTCGTCCGCAACCAGGACGATGCCGTACACGCCCTTTTCCAGGACTCCGCGGTACAGCTCCACCTCGTCCGGCGTCCGGGCGGCGGCCAGGATCTTGCGGCGCCATGCGACAAGGTTTTCCAGCGGGATCACCTCACGCTCGCCGGGGAAGACGATCCACATCGTTTCGGGGGGCGACGAGAGGATGGCCGACTCGTCCGATTTCCCCTTCATTCCCGAGACGCGGTAATCGCGCCCCTCGCGGAAGTCGCCCTCCGCACAGGCGGTCATGACGCGCCCGAGCTCGACCGCCCTTTCGAGGCAGCCGTCGGGTATCCAGAGCGTGTCGACGCCGGATTCCAGCGCGGCGACCGCGATCTCCTTGTCCCAGGGCATGACCCTGGCCCAGAGCACGGGGCCCATCACTTCCCCTTGGTCCTGATCAGCCCCATCGCATCCTGGAGTGTCGCCCCGCCGTGCACGATGGCCACAATGGCCCGCACCATCGCCGCGGGGGACGGGTGCTGGAATACGTTCCTGCCTATGGACGCGCCGGCACCGCCCGCCGTCACGGCGTCCCTGACCATGCGCAGGACCTGCTCGTCGCTCTCCATCTTCTCGCCGCCGGCGATGACGACTGGGCTCGCGCACCCGTCCACCACTTCGCGGAACGTCTCGGGGCTGCCGGTATACGGGACCTTTACGATGTCGGCCCCCATCTCCGCTCCCACCCGGGCGGCATGGCGGACGTACCGGACGTCGTACTCGTTCTTGATCTTGGGGCCGCGGGTGTAGATCATTGCCAGGAGCGGCATCCCCCACCGCTGGCAGGAGCTGGAAACCGCGCCGAAATCCCTGAGCATCACGGCCTCGTCGTCGGCCCCGAGGTTGACGTGTATGGATACGGCGTCGGCTCCCATCTGCAGCGCGTCCTCGACCGTCGCCACGAGGACTTTCCGGTTGGAGTCGGGGGAGAGGCTCGTGCTCGCCGATAGGTGGAGTATGAGCCCGAGGTCCTTGCCGTAACCGCGGTGACCGAACATCGCCGCCCCCCGGTGCACGACGGCGGCGTTTGCCCCGCCTTCGGCGATGAGGTTGGCGGCGGGGGGTATCTGGATGAGACCGGCGATCGGCCCGACAGTCACTCCGTGATCCATGGGGACGATCACCGTCTTCCGGTTGTTACGGTCCATGATCCGCTCCAGGCGGACCTTTTTCCCGATCACAGGCCTTCCTCCCCCGGAAGCGGCGAATGCCCTTCCGGCCCGGCCCCTATTTGTAGACTCCCCGGACCTTCAGCAGATCGTTCATGTACGTGATGTTGTCGGCGTACTTGCACGCCTCCTCGTACTTCACCTTGCCCGAGGAGACAAGCTCGGCCAGGGTCCAGTCTATGCTGACCAGCTCCTCAACGTTCGCCTGCATCATGCCGCGAAGCTGGTTGACCTTCCCCTCCCGGATCGCGTTCCGCACGCGCAGGGACGTGCTCATTTTCTCCCAGGCGAGGACCCTGCCGGATCCGGATGACCGCTTCAGGAGACGCTGCGAGAAAACCAGAAGGATGGATTCGGCAAGCTGGGCGCGGATCTGCGGCTGCTGGCTTCCCGGGAAGATATCGACGATCCGGTCGACCGCCGCGGTAGCGCTGTTCGAATGAATCGTCCCCATCACGAGGTGGCCGGTCTCCGCCGCCGTCAGCGCGATGGACACGCTTTCGTAGTCGCGCAGCTCGCCGATGACGATGACGTCCGGGTTCTGGCGGAATATGTGACGCAGTCCGTCGGCGAAAGACAGCGTGTCGGTCCCCACCTCGCGTTGATTGATGTTGGAGCTCTTGTGCTTGTGCGTGAACTCGATCGGATCCTCGATCGTGATGACGTTCGCCTTGCGCTCCCGGTTTATGGTCTCGACGAGGTTGGCGAGCGTAGTGGATTTTCCGTGGCCGTTGGGGCCCGATACCAGGATCAGCCCCTGCGTCTTGAGAGCGTATTCCCTCAAGAAGTCCGGGAGGCCCAGCTCGGCGGCGCCTGGTATGACGTCCGCCACGTGCCGGGCGGTGAAGGCGAGGGAGTTTCGCTGCCGGTAGACGTTGCACCGGAAGCGCGCAAGCCCCTCGAGCGAGTAGGCGAAATCCAGCTCCTTGTTCTCCTGGAACATCCGCTTCTGCTCCGGGGTCAGGATGGAAGCTATCAACTGCTCCATATCGGCCGGCTTGAGCGCGGACAGCGCCAGCCGCCGGATCTCGTTGTCGACCCTGATCGACGGGATCGCGCCGGCCGACAGATGCAGATCCTGGCCTTTCCATGTCACCAGCGCCTCGAGCAGGCTCGACATGTTCTTCTCGAGCCTGGCGACCGGTTTTCTCGCCTCTTTTTCGTTCTGGAAATTAAGTGCGGTCGTGCCGTAGCCGTGCGCCTGGAAGAGCGCCAGCGCCCGCTCGAAATGCATGGACGACAGGATCACCGGCTTCGTGCTGTGCCCCGACTGGAACTCCACGTCCGACAGGGCCGAAAGATCGGTAGGATCCACCATGCCGACCACGAGTCTCTTCCCCTCGAACCCGATCGGAAGCAGCCGCCGCAGGCGGACGGTCTCCAGCTGCACCAGCCGCTGTATGGACTGGGGTATTTCCACCTTCTCCAGGTTTATGTGCTGCATGCCCAATTGCTCGGACAGGCCGTTCAGTAGAGCTTCCTCGCTCAGGAACCCCAGCCGGATCAGGTTTTCCCCGAGCGTCCCTCCCAGCTGGTTCTGGGTCTTAAGCGCCTGCTGAAGCTGCTCTTCCTGAATCAGGCCGGCAGCAACGAGTATTTCCCCTATCTTCTGCTTCTTGTCGGGCATAAAGCCCCCTTGACGAAGGAATGGCGGATCGTCCCTCCAAATCTATCCCAGAGGGGGAAAGGACGGCAATATCAAATTCCTCGCGGGGTATTTCTCCTGGAGCACGCCATTGCCACGGAGCATACGTCGCACGCTCCGCGACGCCGGACCGTGCATTCCCCCAGGATCCCGATGCGGGTCAGCGCAAAGTCGAATTTCACGGGATCGTCCGGGCATACCGCGCGGAAAGCCCCGGTGATATCCTCGGCCATCCGGAAGGACGGACTCCGGCGGGCGGTCAATCCCATCAACCTGCCCATCCGCGCCATGTGGGTATCCAGGGGAACGATAAGATCGCGTGGTGAGAGGACGGTCCAGATGCCGAGGTCGACCCCGTCGCCCCCCCGGACCATCCAGCGCAGGAACAGGTTGTGGCGCTTGCAGGCGGAACCCTTGCGCGGATCGGGGAAGAGGAAATCCCTCTGGCGGCCAAGGCCGGGGCCCCACTTCGCGCGGAATCCATCCAGGAAACGCGCCAGCCTGTCGCATGGCCCGCGCCCGGGATCCTTCATCCCCTTGCGGTACAGCGCTTCAAGGGTGCCGTGTTCGAGGTACACCCCCCGCATGCATCCCAGAAACCTGTGGACGCCCGCCGATGAAATAAACCTGTGGCGCAGCCCCGTTACGAGATCCGCGGGGATGGGTCCCCGACCCGTGAGCGCCCGATGCGGAGACGGGGCAAGCGCCCGGAACAACCGGTCCAGGAACGCGCGTATCTGGGCTACGTTGCCGAAGGCGAAAGACGCGGCTATGAAGGCCGCGGACTCCATGTCCTTCCGGGCGCGATACCTGTGTGCGAACTCGACCGGGTCGGAGGAGAGCGGCGCCCCGCCGTGGGCGGCGAGCGCGGTCGAGAGCGCCTTCCCCAGGCGTTCGGGCGGGATTACGGGATCACCTTGTTCAGCGGGTACTCGACTATCCCGGAGGCGCCCGTCTTCTTCAGAACGGGAATGAGCTCCCGGACGGTTTTTTCGTCGACGATAACCTCGAGGCTGAACCATCCCGCCTCGCTCAAGGACGATATGGTCGGGTTCTGCAGCGCGGGGAGAACCTTCAGGACCGGGTCCAGATCGGCGCGCGAGACGTTCATTTTCAGGCCGACCTTTTCCTGTGCCCGCAGGGCGCCCGCCAGGAGCAGCGCGATGTTTTCTATCTTTTGCCTTTTCCACTGGTCCTTCCATGCGTCGCGGTTTGCGATGAGGACCGTCGTCGATTCAAGGATCGTTTCGACGATCCTGAGGTTGTTGGCCCGCAGCGAACTCCCCGTCTCGGTAAGCTCCACGATCGCGTCCGCAAGTCGCGGCGCCTTGACCTCCGTAGCCCCCCAGGAAAACTCCACCAGGGCGTCGATGTCCCGTTCCTTCAGGTACCTCCGCGTGAATTGCACGAGCTCGGTGGCGATGCGCTTCCCCCGCAGGTCTTCGATGCGCCTGATCGGGGAATCGTTGGGTACGGCAACCACCCATCGAACCGGCCGCAGCCCGCCCTTTGCGTACTGGAGGGTGCACACCTCCTTCACCCTGGCGTTCTGCTCCATGACCCAGTCGCGGCCGGTCAACCCGAGGTCGAGGATGCCGTCCTGCACGTAGCGCGCCATCTCCTGCGCCCGGATCAGGAGCCCCGAGAGCTCGTCGTCGTCTATCGAGGGGATGTAGCTGCGGGATCCGACCGTTATCGTGAATCCGGCCTTGCGGAAAAGCGCCAGCGTGGCATCCTGCAGGCTGCCCTTGGGCAGTCCGATGTTGAGGAGCTTTGCGGGTTTTCCTTTCATCGCCTTCCTCTTGGGGTAAAAACGTAAAAAAGGTATTTTACTTGCGTGAGCGCGGCAAGGCAATCGGGAATAGGGACCGCCCGCGCCGGCGAGGGCAAAGATGCGCGAAGACGCGCTTATCCTGATGGCGAAGGCGCCGATCCCCGGAAGGGTGAAGACCCGGATGTGCCCGCCGCTGTCGCCGCGCGACGCCGCCGGCCTCTATGCCTGCCTCCTTGCGGATGCCTCCGCCGAGGCGGCCCGGCTGCGGGACGCAAGGCGTTACCTGTGGTACGCCCCGCCGGAACGGAAGTCGTATTTCCTGGGCGAGCCGTTCTCGCCGTTCCTGCTGCGCAGGCAGGAGGGTAGCGATCTCGGCGAACGGATGGCGCGGGCGATCGATGAAGCGTTCGCCGGCGGCGCGCGAAGGGCGGTGATAGTAGGAGCGGACTGCCCAGCCCTGTCGGCCGGAAGGATCAGGTCCGCGTTCCGCGAGCTCGCCTGCGGCGCCGACGCGGTGTTCGGTCCCGCCGCGGACGGGGGGTTTTATCTTGCGGGCCTTTGCGCGCCCGACTCCCGCCTGTTCCGCGATGTCGAATGGAGCGCTTCCTCGGTCCTGTCCGAGGTCCTTTCGCGCTGCAGGCTGTCGGGCATGACTTACGCGCTCCTTCCGGTGGAGTCCGACGTGGATACGCCTGACGACCTCGCGGGGCTTCTGCGGTGGGCGAGCACGCACCGGGCTCCCGCCTGCCCCCGCACGCGGAGATGGCTCGGCGAGGAATTGCCGCGCATCACCTGTTCCCGGGCGCGTATCTCCTCCGGCCGCCGGGAGGGACGAGCGTCCTGTCGCTTCCCAGGTCCACGATCTCGCTCCGGAGGTTGACCTCCTTCAAGCCCTTTGCGGATGCCTCGATCTCGAAGCTGCCGGTTTCACCGTGGTGCAGCGATCCCTCGCCGCGGAACTCCGACTTCGGGAAAACCGTTTTCTTCTCCCTCCTGCCGTCCCGATAAACAAACTCGGTCACCACGCCGATCGATTTCAGCGACAGGTCGGGGATGTCCTCGCCTTCGTTCGTCACGAACACGTTGAAAACGACCGTCTGGCCTTTCTTTTCGTGCTTCACCTTGACGTCGAGCGCCGGGTTCGGGACGACGTGCACCTTGTATCCCACCCATACCCCGTAAACGACGAGAAGGAGAACGCCGGCGGCCAGCGCAGGACCCGCGACCTTGATCCACTTCCCGTACCGCGCCCACAGATCGTACAGGAGAGTCCGCTGTCTCTCCGAAAGCAGGGGACGAAGGAAGTCGGATCCCTTTCCGAAGGCGGGGGACCGGCCCGGCATTCCGTGGATGTTCAGGACCTTCTGGCAATGCGGGCAGACCTTGAGGTCGGCCGGGATCTGGATGGTGCAGTACGGGCAAGCCATGATCTTCTTGTCGTCGGGAGTAAGCGGCGGGATATCCGCCATGGTCGCCTCCGGGGGTAAGAACCGTCTATCCTTCCCTATTTCGACAGAAATTGGATCACAAGCCGCACCGGCGCGCCCGTCGGCCCGGGAGCGTATCCCATTCTATCCTTTTCCCTCCATGCCACGCCGGCGATGTCCAGGTGGACCCAGGGCGTGTCGCCGGCGAACTCCTTGAGGAAATATCCCGCGGTGATCGTCCCGGCCTCCGCCCCCCCGATATTTTTCAGGTCCCCGATATCGCTCTTGATCTGCTCGAAGTACTCCTCGTGCAGCGGAAGCTCCCACGCCTTCTCCCCGGACGACGCGGCAGCCTCCTTCATCCGGGC
Source organism: Candidatus Deferrimicrobiaceae bacterium (assembly GCA_036555205.1). Classification (GTDB taxonomy): domain Bacteria; phylum Desulfobacterota; class Deferrimicrobia; order Deferrimicrobiales; family Deferrimicrobiaceae; genus FEB-35. The sequence continues at coordinate 13,698 of DATBLU010000021.1, read as the reverse complement.
GAGAAGCTTCTCGTCGTTCCCCATCATGCCCATCGACACGCTCCCCAGCGCCACGACGCATGCGCCGGTCAACGTGGCAGCGTCGATCATCGCGGCGGGACGGTAACGCTTCTTCGCATACTCGATGGCGTCCGCAAGTATCAGCCGGCCTTCGGCGTCGGTGGAAAGCACCTCGACGGTCTTCCCCGACATCATGCGTATCACGTCCCCAGGCCGGAAGGCCTTTCCGGACGGCATGTTCTCCACGGCTGGAACAACGGCGACGATGTTTTTGCGGATCCCCAGCGCCGCGGCTGCGCGGACCGCGGCCAGCATCCCGGCGCCGCCGGCCATGTCGTATTTCATCTTCTCCATACCTTCCCACTTCTTGAGGGAGATCCCGCCGGTGTCGAAGGTCACGCCTTTGCCGACGAGCGCAGTCCAGGGCGCGCCCGCGCGCGCGCCGCGGTACTCCGCCACGATGAGCCGCGGGGGGACCTCGCTCCCCTTGCCCACGGCAAGAATCCCTCCCATCCTCAAGCCTTCGATCTGCCTCCTTCCGAATACCCGGACGCGTATCCTTCTTCCCGCCGCGGGGCCGAGGCCTTTGGGCAGGGCCTTTGCCGCCCGCGCCAGGCCGTCCGGCCGCAGATCGCCGGGCGGAGAGGCCACCAGGTCCCTCCCCCAGTTGATCGCCCCTCCCAGACGGGCGCCTTCGTCCAGGCCGGCCTTGACCGGGCCGGCATGCGCCCGGTTCCGTTCGACCCACTGGAACCTCTCGACGCGGCTCGCCTTCTCCGATTTGTAGCGGTCGTATTCGTAGCCGGAGAGCGCCGCCCCCAGCGCGGCGAACCGGGCGGCGGTCCGCGGGTCCAGGCCCCCGGCGCCTGCGCCGTGAATCACCGACGCCACCGTTTTCAGTTTCAGCTTCTTGGCCACCCTCATCACCGGGAGCACGGACTGCCGCACGAGATCCGGGGTGAACTTTTCCTTCTTGCCCAGCCCCAGCACCAGCACGCGGCGGGAGGCGAGCCCACGGCCGGGGCGAAGAAGAAGCGTCTCCCCCCACTTTCCCTGGAAGTCCCCGTCCCTTACCGCCGCCTTGATCGCGCCGCCGATCGCCGCATCCGCCGCGCCCGTGGCGCCGCCGGGGATTTTCTCCCCCTCGAACAGATTTACGACCACCATGTCGGCCTTCTGCCGGATGATGTCCCCGATGACGAGTTCGATCTTCATTCACGCGCTCCTGTCGGTTTCGATGGGCATAATTGCACGTTATTGGCGCAAAAGATCGTTGTCAAGGTTTGACGGAGAAGGAAACGGGATGCGGCGGTGCCAGGAGATTTACAGGCCGAGGTAGGCTTCCTTGACGTGGCCGTTCGCCATAAGCTCTTTCCCGGTCCCCTTGAGGACGACGCGGCCGTTCTCCAGGACGTACGCCCGGTCGCAAAGCGCAAGCGTCTGACGCACGTTCTGCTCGACGAGGAGAACGGTCACCCCTTGCTCGTTGATGCGCTTTATGATCCCGAAAACCTCCTGGACGAGGATCGGGGCCAGCCCCAGGGACGGCTCGTCGAACATGAGCAGCTTGGGCAGGGCCATGAGGCCGCGCCCGATCGCGCACATCTGCTGCTCACCGCCGGACAGCGTTCCGGCGGCCTGCCTGCGCCGCTCGCGCAGCCTCGGGAACAGCCCGTACACCCACTCGAGCGTCTCCTTGCGCTTGGCCTTCGCCGCGGGGGAGAGGGACCCCATGATCAGGTTCTCCTCTACGGACATTTCCCGGAAGAGTCTGCGCGCCTCCGGGACGTGCACCACCCCGTAGCCGATTATGTGGTCGGCCGGCGCCTGGTCCAGGCGGATTCCGTCGAATTCTATGGTCCCGGTCGCAGGCCTCTGAAGGCCGGATATGGCCTTGAGGGTCGTGGATTTTCCGGCGCCGTTGGCGCCCACGAGGACCACGATTTCCTTGTCGGGCACCTCGAATGACACCCCCCAGAGGACCTGCAGGTCGCCGTAATATACGTCGATGCCGTCGACCTTAAGCATATTCCGTCCCCAGGTAGGCCTCTATCACCGCCTTGTTCTGCGCAACTTCCTGCGGGGTCCCCTCCGCGATGGTCTGGCCGAAGTTTATCGCGTGGATCCGGTCGGAGATCGTCATGATCACGTGCATTATGTGCTCGATGATGACGATCGTGGTGCCGTTGTCCCGGATCTTCTTTATAAGGTCGATGGCCTCCGTGAGCTCGGTGGGATTCAAGCCCGCCGCCGTCTCGTCGAGCAAAAGGAGCTCCGGTTTCGTCGCCATGGCCCGCGCGATCTCGAGCCGTTTCCTCCCCGCGATCGGCAGGGACTTGGCCAGCTGGTCCTTGACCGGCGTCATGCCGCAGAACCGAATCGTCTCGAGGGCGAGGTCCTGCGCTTCAGCGTGCGAGTTGACCCTCGAGTAGGCCGCGGCGATCACGTTGTCCAGGACGCTCATCCGCCCGAGGGGCTTCACCACCTGGAAGGTCCTGCCGATCCCCAGCCTGCAGATCTTGTGCGTAGGCATCCGGTGGATCTCCTGTCCCTTGAAGATCACGCGGCCCGAGGTGGGGCGGTGGTACCCGCTGATCATGTTGAACGTGGTCGTCTTGCCGGATCCGTTGGGCCCGATGAGGCCCAGGATCTCCCCCTTCTCCACCTGGAAGGAGACCCCGTTGACGGCCGCGAGGCCGCCGAAGTACTTGACGAGTTCATCTGCACGGAAGAACGCCACGCCCTTCTCCTTCAAGCCGCCGTCTTGTTCCGGAAGAATGCGTTCCGGATTTTAGGCCAGTCTCCCACTATCCCGTTGGGCAGCACGAGGATCACCACGACCACGAGAATGCCGAAACCAAGAACGTGCGCGCCGGTGATCGTCTTCGCGACCGCTTCGACGGTGGGGGAGCCGGTGGCCCTCCCCAGAAAAGCGAAAAGGCCGAAGAAGCCGGAGCGGAACAGCTCCTGGACCGTCACCATTACGAAGGCGCCCACCATCGGGCCGTACACGGTCCCCACTCCTCCGACTATGCCTACCAGGATAGCCATGATGGATATGTCGTGGAGGGAAAACACGACGTCGGGATCGATGAATCCCATGTAGTTCATGTAGAGGGAACCCGCCACGCCGGTCCAGAAGGCCGCGATGGCAAGCGAGAGCATCTTGTAGAAATGGGTGTTGATCCCCAGGCTTTCCGCGGCGTCCTGGTCCTCCCGGATGGAGACGAAATAGTACCCGGGCTTGGCGTGCACGATCCACCGGATGCTTGCCATGCTGGCGACAGCCAATCCCAGCGCGACGTAATAGTAAGGGACCTTCGAAACGAAGGTGGGCATGATGAGGATGCCGACCATCCCCCCGGTGAACCCCTCCGCGATGGCCGCGCTGTGCCTCATGACCTCGTTCAGCGCCAGGGTGGCCAACGCGAAATATGCGCCCCGCATACGGAAACAGATCCAGCCGAAAGGCAGGCCCACGGCAACCGCGACGAAACCCCCGAGGGCAAGCCCCCACCAGGCGGAGATCTGGAGATGGTGGGAAAGGAGGCCCGCCGCGTACGCGCCGCTGCCGAAAAATGCCGCGTCGCCGAATGAAACCTGGCCCGTATACCCCGCGATCAGGTTCCACGCCGACCCGATGACCACCCACATAAGGAACAGGATCATCAGGTGGCGGTAGTAATTGTCCGCGACGACGAGCGGGAAGGCGGCCAGGACCGCCAGCAAGACCAGTGGAACCAGGTTCTTCTTCATCCGCCGGTTTCCCCCTACACTTTCGTCAGGCGCTTGAACCCGCCCGGCAGGAAGAGCAGGACCAGCACGAAGATGGTCATTCCGATGATGTTCTCGTAATCCATGCTGATATAGGTGGCGCCGAAGCTCTCGGCGAGGCCCAGTGTGACTCCGCCGAAGATCGCCCCCACCGTGGATCCGAGTCCGCCGAGGATGGTGATGATGAAAGCCCGGGCGGTGAAAGGCCCCCCGATGTCCGGGAACACGTAGAAGACGGGGGCGAGGAGGCTCCCGGCCGCCGCGACCAGAGCCGAGCCGAGGCCGAAGGTGATGATCGTGATCCGTCCGGTGTTCACCCCCATCAGGACCGCGGCGTCCTTGTCCTGTGCGGTAGCCCGGATCGAGCGGCCGATATCCGTCTTGATGAGAAAGAAGTACATGGCGACGGTGAACGCGATCGCGATGAAAAAGGAGATCGTCAGGGCCATGCTGAAGGAGATGTTCCCCAGGAAAAAGGTCGCGTTGGAATAACCGGTAGTCACCGACTTGTAATCCGACTTGAAGAAGAACCGGATGACTTCGGTCAGGACCATGCCGATCCCCACCGTCATGAGAACCTGGTTTTCGGGGAGGATCGTATCCACCTTCAGGAGGGGATTCAGGAGGTATCGCTGGATCAGGGAGCCGAGAAGGAACAGCGCGGGCATGGCGACGAAAAGGGAGATGTACGGGTCGACGCCGGCAAGGTGCAATACGTATGTTATGTACATCGCCACCATCATCAGCTGCCCGTGAGCCAGGTTGATGATGCCCATGACGCCCATGATCAGCGTCATGCCGATCCCGATCAGGGCATACAGCCCGCCCTTCAGAACGCCGGCTACGAGGGTCTGGAGAAAAACGTCCATGGAATCTCCCGGGGCGGCCGAGGAGCCGGTCAGTGGAGAGGCAGGGCGGCGATCATGCCGCCGCCCTGCCTCGGGAATTGTTCACGATTCGCTTGCGGTCGGATTACTTCTTTTTCCTCTCGTTCCACTTGGGTACGGGGAAAATGTACTTCTTTTTTGCCAATTCCTTGGGCCACACTGTTTCGAGCTTCCCGTTCTGCCACTGGACCATGTAGGTGGGAAGCTTGTTCTGCTGGGTCTTCTTATCGTAGGAGATGAACTTGACCGGGCCGAAGGCGGTCATCATGTCCGTCGTCACCAGGGCGTCCCGCACGTCCTTGGGCGTGATGCTCTTCGCCCGCTTCAAGGCGTCGGCGACGACATACATCGAGGCGTACGCCTCGGCCCCGTGGTACTCGGTGGCCTCCTTGTATTTCGCCAGGTACTTCTTGGAATATTCCTGGGCTCCCGCGTAGGGGACGGAATCCACCCACAGGGTCGCCGAGTACACGAATTCGGCCGCGTCCCCCGCGTTCTTCTGGAACTCGGGGAGCGTGAACCCCGCTGCTCCTCCGATGAAAAGCTTGGGATTGAGGTCCAGCTCCTTCGCCTGGCGGATCAGGAGCGCCGCGTCCATGACGTAGGAGACCATGTAGACCAAGTCGGGATTCATCGCCTTCACCTTCGTGAGAAGCGGCTTGAAGTCGACGGCCCCCTTGTTGTACCCCTCCTTGGTGAGCACCTTGATCCCCAGTTTCTGGCAGTCCGCCTCGAATGACTTCGAGCTGGACTGGCCGAAGAGGGAATTCTCGTAGAGGATGACGGCCGTCTTCGGCTTGACCACATCCTGGAGGAAGGTGACGACCGACGCCGGGTACTCGCTGGCGGTCGGGTTGATCCGGAAGACGTAGTCGTACTTCTTCTCCGTGACCTCGTCCGCCGACCCGGTGGTGACCAGGAAGGGGACCTTGAACTGCTGTGCAACCGCGGTGACCGCGGCCGTGACGGAGCTCGAATACCCGCCGGTGAGCACGGGAACCTTCTGCTGGGAAATCAGCTTCTCGACCGCGGAGCGACCCACGTCGGGCTTGCCCGTGTCATCTTCGAAGAGAAGTTCGAGCTTTTTCCCCTTGATGCCGCCCTTCGCGTTTATCTCCTCCGCAGCCATCTGGAAAGACCTCTGCTCGATCTCGCCGAACTTCGCCTGCTCGCCGGTCAGCGGCAGAACGATCCCTACCTTGACGGTGTCGGCGGCCGCGGCTGCGTTGACAAGCAGCAATGTAAGGACAAGAGCAAAAAAGACGAATGTCGATGTCCGTCCGAATCCCATGAGCCCCTCCCCTTCTTGATTTCCCGCCGCCCGAAGACCGGAAGCGACGAACGGCAGGCGGAATGTTGAGAATATATCCCAGTTCCCGCGCCGCTATCAACCTTTCACAAGCGGTCCGGTCAACCGACCATGTTGAGGCCGCCGTTCACGCTCAATACCTGCCCGGTAATGTAGGAGGCATCATCCGAAGCGAGGAAATGTATCGCGGCGGCGATCTCATCCGGCTTCCCCAGCCGCTTGAAGGGTATCCCCCGCTTGATCGCCTCGATGACCCGGCTTCCCTCCTCGGTTCCGAAGTTCTCCGCCAGCAGCGGGGTCTCGGTAGGGCCCGGGCATACGCAGTTGACGCGGATCCCGTGCTGGGCCGCTTCGCGGGCCACGGCCTTCGTGAAGGCGATCACCCCGCCTTTCGCGCCGGAGTAGACCGCCTCGCCCGAGCTGCCCACCCTGCCCGCGTCCGAGGCGACGTTTACGATCGCGCCCCCTTTTTTCCCGGCGACCATGGCTTCAAGGGCCGCGCGCGTTCCGTGCACCACGCCCATCAGGTTGATCTCCACGACCTTCGCCCAATCCTCCGGGGTGGTCGAGAGAAAAGGGGCGATCCGGTCCCAGCCGGCGTTGTTCACCCAGATGTCGATTCCGCCAAGGTCGGCCATGACCTTCCTGCAGACGGCCTGCACCTCGGAGAACCGCCCCACGTCCGCATTCGCGAACAGGAAACGCGAGCCGGACTTCTGCCCCACCACCCGCAGATGCATGGAGGAATCGCCGCGCAGGTCCGCTACCGCGACGTGGGCCCCCTCCCTCAAAAGCCGGGTGGCCACCGCAAAGCCGATGCCGCGCGACCCCCCCGTTACGACCGCCACTTTCCCCTTCATTTCCTGAAACCTCCTCGAAGGCGATGGAAGCAAACTAGGGTAACATTGACAATTCCCGCTGGCTATACTACCGTTTTTCCCCATGCTCCGGCCGCGCCGCCTCCCCGTCATCGGGGCCCTGCTCCTTCTTTCCGTTCTGTTCGGCTGCACCGAAAAACTCGCCAAGCAAACCGGGCTGACGGCTCCCGACCTCTTCGCCCGGGGACGGCAGAAGTTCGAGGCCCGGAAGTACGAGGACGCGATCGAGGCGTTCCAGGTGCTCCTGGAGCGGTTCCCCAACTCCCCCCTCGCCGCGAAGGCGCAGCTGGGGCTGGCCGATTCGCGGATGAACAACAAGGACAACATCGAGGCGGAGGTGGCATTCGACGATTTCCTCCGTCTTTATCCGGCAGACGACAACGTCGTCTATGCGCTCTACCGGAAGGGGGAGCTCCTGACGAGGCAGGTGGCCGATCCGGGCCGGGACCAGACCAGGACTCGCGACGCGATAAAGGCGTTCACGCAGGTCCTGGAAAGGAGCCCGCAAGGAGCCTATTCCCGGACCGCCGCCGCCAGGATCGGCGAGCTTCGCAACCGGCTGGCGGAGCACGAAAAGAGGGTGGTCGCCCACTACATCGGCCGCAAGCATTTCGCGGGGGCCGAGGCGCGCGCCAGGCGTGCGCTTTCGGAATACCCGGATGCCGCCGCGGCGCCCTCGCTGCTGTCGTTCCTGGCGGAGGCATTGGACAAACAGGGGAAAAAGTCGGAGGCGGCCGAGGTCCGGAAAAGCATCGCCGAAAAGTTTCCCGCCCCGGGAGGAAAGAAGCCGTGAGCAGGGAGCTGTCCACGCTCGTCACGATCGGCAAGCGGGCCTTCGAGGAGAAGGACTTCTTCCGCGCGGAAAGGATCCTGCGCGAGGCGATCGAGGGCGGCGCCTGCTTCGCCGACCTGTTCTACATACTCGGCCTCATATACCACCAGTGGGGGAAGCTCCACCAGGCGATCGAATATTTCGAGAAGGCTCTCGCGCAGAATCCCGCCTACACCGAAGCCCTGCTCTCGCTTTCCATAACGCTTAACGACATGGGGCGGTACGAGGAAGCCAAGGACGTCTACCGCCGCGCGAGCGAATCCGTCGCCACCATCGGGGAACCCACGCGCGGCAACCTGTTCCGCGGAAAGATCGCCAACCTGCACGCCGAGCTCGGGGAGCTGTATCTGGCCCTCGGCCAGAACGAGGAGGCGGTCCAGGAGTACCGGAAGGCGCTTGCGGTGGCTCCCGAGTACCCGGACCTGCGCATCCGCATGGTGGTGGCGCTGCGGGAGTCGGGCAAGACCGAGGAGGGGCTGGAGGAGGCCGGGAAGGTGCTCGCCGGGCATCCGGACAACGTCTCCGCGATGATCCAGCAGGGGATCCTGCTATACCTGTCCGGGAAAAAGGGAAAAGCCCGCCGTTCCTGGGAGGAGGCACTCTTCCGGGACCCCACGAACAAACTGGTCCAGCTCTACCTGAACACGCTCGACCGGGAGACCGAGGGCGAGTAGGCCGCCCCTGGCGCCGCCTATTTGACCCACCCGGACAGAGATCCGAGCGCATCGGGCAACCCGCCGGTGCCGGAGCCGCCCGCCTGGGCCATGTCGCGCCGCCCGCCGCCGCCGCCGCCCACGAACGCCGCCGCCTTCCTGACGATGTCGTTTGCCGAATAGGAGGACACCAGGTCATCGGTCACGCCGGCCACCAGGTGGCAACGGTCGCCCTGTACGCTGCCCAGCAGCAGGATCCCGCTTTTCATCTTCCCCTTGACCTTGTCCGCAAGCTCCCGCAACGCCGCGGCGTCCATCGGCTCGACTTCGGCGGCCGCGACGGTCACGTCTCCCACCTTCGCCGCCTTGCCCAGGACCTCCCCGACCAGGTCGCGGGACGCCCTGCGCCTGGCCTCCTGGAGCTCCTTCTCGAGGCCCTTGATCTGGACGAACAGCTTGCGGACGCGATCGGCGGCGTCCGCCGGCGGGACCTTCAGATCGCGCGATATTTCGTGCAGCAGGGCGGCCTCGTCCCGCAGGTGGCGCAGCGCCTCGCTCCCCGTGAAGGCCTCGATGCGGCGCACGCCGGCGGCAAGCGCTCCCTCGGAAACGATCCGGAAGAGGCCTATCTCGCCGGTGTTGCGTACGTGCGTTCCACCGCACAGTTCTCGGCTTAGCCCCTGGACGCTGACCATCCGGACGGCGTCGCCGTACTTCTCCCCGAAGAACGCCATCGCGCCGGCGGCGACCGCCGCGTCGTACGGCAGGATCTCCCACGTCACGGGCACCGCCGCGAAAATGGCGTCGTTTACCTGCGTCTCCACATCGCGCAACGCCTCGTCCGGAACCGCCTCGAAGTGGGTGAAATCGAACCGCAGCTTGTCCGGCCCGACGTAGGAGCCCGCCTGCTTTACGTGGGTCCCTAGAGTCTTCCGAAGGGCGGCCTGGAGGAGATGCGTCGCCGTGTGGTTGCCCTGTGTCCTTCGCCGGGCCCGCTCGTCGACCACGAGGTCCACGGTCTGCCCTTCGCTCACCGTGCCCTCGGCGACCTTCGCGCGGTGGACTATCGCGTCGGCGTACGGTTTTCGCGTCGACAGGATCTGAAGCTTGAATCCCTTCCCGGCGCCTGTCCCGATGTCTCCCGCCTGCCCCCCCGATTCCCCGTAAAAGGGGGTCACGTCCGTCGCGAAATCGACCTCCTCGCCCGCCGCGGCGGACGGCACCCGCTCCCCCTTCCTGAAAAGGGCCACAATCCTTCCCGCTGCGGAGAGCCGTTCGTAGCCGACGAAATCGACCTCGATCCCCGCGCCGGACAGGAATGCGGCGGCGGCGTCCGAGGCGGCGATATCTCCGCCCTTCCAGGAGACCCGCGACTTCGCCCGCTGCCTGTCCATCTCTTTCTCGAACCCTTCCTGGTCCAGCGCAACGCCCCGCTCGCGGCACAGGTCCGCCGTAAGGTCCACCGGGAAACCGTAGGTGTCATACAGCTTGAACGCCACATCGCCTGCGAAGACCTTCCTCCCCTCGTTCCCGATGCGCGCGAATTCGTCCTCGACCATCCGCAGTCCCGCGTCCAGAGTCTCGAGGAACCGCTTCTCCTCGTTCAGCGCGACCGTGTCGATGAAGGATGCGGCCTTGCCGAGATCCGGGTAGGCCGCCTCGAACTCCTTAACGACGGTGCCCGCGACGCGGTGGAGGAAAGGCCCGTCGAATCCGAGCTTCTTGCCGTGCCGCAGGGCGCGGCGCATTATCCGGCGCAGGACGTACCCGCGCCCTTCGTTCGCGGGGAGAACGCTGTCGGCGATGAGAAACGCAGTGGCCCTGGCATGGTCGGCGATGACGCGCATCGCCGCGTCGGCGGCTTTCGACGTTCCGGGAGCGACGCCGGACAGCCTCGCGATTTCGCGGAGGATCGGCTGGAAGAGGTCGGTGTCGTAGTTGCTCGTGACACCCTGCGCCACGGCGGCCAGCCGCTCGAGCCCCATCCCCGTGTCGATGCTGGGCTTGGGCAGCGGCGCCTTCTTTCCGCCCTCGTCCTGGTTGTATTGCATGAAGACGAGGTTCCATATCTCCAGGAACCGGTCGCAGTCGCATCCGACCGAACACTCCGGACGCCCGCACCCGGTCCCCTCCCCCTGGTCGTAGATGATCTCCGAGCAGGGCCCGCAGGGCCCGGTCGGCCCCATCGCCCAGAAATTGTCCTTCTCGTCGAACCTCACGATCTGCGAGGACGGAATTCCCATCGTCTTGTGCCAGAGGTCGTACGCCTCGTCGTCCTCCCGGAAGACCGATACGGTCATCCGCTTGCCGTCGAGCCCGACCTCCCGCGTAAGGAAATCCCACCCGAAGAAAATCGCATCCTTCTTGAAGTAGTCCCCGAATGAGAAGTTTCCCAGCATCTCGAAGAGCGTGTGGTGCCGGGCGGTGTAGCCGACGTTATCGAGGTCGTTGTGCTTGCCGCTGACGCGCAGGCAGCGCTGGGCCGTCGCCGCGCGCGTGAGGGACGCGGGGCCCAGTCCCAGGAAATTCTCCTTGAACTGCACCATGCCGGCGTTCGTGAACAGCAGGGTCGGGTCGTTTCCCGGCACCAGCGAGGACCCGGGAAGGACCTTGTGCCCGTTCTTCTCGAAATATGACAGAAACGCTGCGCGAAGCGATGCCCCGGTCTTGAACAATGGCTTATCCCTCGCCTTCCTGGATGTCGAACGACAAACGCCCGATTGCCCTACGGCACGTGCCGGGGGGGAACCCGCGGCCCGCCAGAAACCTGTACGCCCTTGCGGCCCCTTCCCGGCCCGGGGGAACCCCGGCGCGGAACTTCTTCCGGAGCGCCGCGGCAGCGGCCGCAAGCTCCTCTTCGTCGGAGGAGAACCCCCGCAGGGTTTCCTCGACAAGCGACTGCGGGAAACCCCGCATGCGCAGCGCCCACGCTATCTTTGCGGATCCGTACCCGCGCGACTCGCGGTAGGTGCGGGCCAGCTGCCCGCACAGCTTCGGGTCGTCCGCCAGCCCCAGCTCCCGCAGCCGGCCGACCGTCGCATCGGCCTCGCCGGACGAGAACCCCTTTCCGGCGAGCCTGTCCAGTATCTCCGCCTCGCTCAATCCCCTCCGGGAGAGCATGCGCAGAGCCGCGGCCATCGCCCCGCCGGGCCGGGGAACATCTCCGGCGCTACTCCTTGGCCGCCTGCTCGCTGTTCTTGTCAAAATCGTCCCAGGTCAGGTCCGTGCCCGATGAGACCCCGCGGATGCGCAGGGCCAGGTCGTCCGGATTCGACGCCTGCCGCAGCGCCTCGTCCAGGGAGATCAACCCCTCCTTGTAGAGCGACATGAGGGACTGGTCGAAGGTCTGCATGCCGTAGCTGACATACCCCTGGGCTATCGCCTCCCTGATCTTTTTCGTCTTGTCCTTGTCCTCTATGTATTCCCTGACCCGCGCGGTGTTGATCATGATCTCGATGGCCGGAACGCGGCCCTTGCCGTCGACCCTGGGCACCAGCCGCTGCGATATCACCGCTTTCAGCAGCGAGGCCAGCTGGATCCGGACCTGCTTCTGCTGGTAGGGCGGGAACGCCCCGACGATGCGGTTGATCGTCTCGGCGGCGTCCAGCGTGTGCAGCGTCGAGAGGACGAGATGCCCGGTCTCGGCGGCCATGATCGCCGTCTCGATCGTCTCCAGGTCGCGCATCTCGCCCACGAGAATCACGTCGGGGTCCTGCCGCAGGGCGCTGCGGAGCGCCCCCGCGAGAGAAACGGTGTCGACGCCCAGTTCCCGCTGGTTGATGATGCTCTTCCTGTCGCGGAGCAGGAACTCGATCGGGTCCTCGATCGTCACTATGTGGCAGCTGCGATGTATGTTTATGTACTCGATGATGGACGCGAGAGTCGTGGACTTGCCGCAGCCCGTGGTCCCCGTGCAAAGGACCAGCCCCCGGCTCTCGAGCGCGACCTTTTCCAGCGCCTTGGGCAGGTGGAGCTCCTCGAACGACTGCACCCCGACCGGCACCACTCGGAACACGATCCCGATCGTGCCGCGCTGGATGAATATGTTGACGCGGAACCGCCCCAGCCCCGAGATGCTGTAGGCGCAGTCGAGCTCGCGGACCAGGTCGAATTTCTTGCGCTGTTCCTCCGTCAGGATGGCCGAGCTCATCACGGACAGCTCTTCCTGCTTGAGCGGCTCCGGGATCTTCAGTGGGACCAGCTTGCCGTTTATGCGGAAGACGGGCAGCAGCCCCGCTTTCAGGTGGACGTCCGAAGCGCCGTGGCGGATGGCCGCCTTGAGGATGTCGTTAAGCTCCAATTCAGGTCGCTCCTTCCTGCGCGGCGCGGCCGGCCTCCCCGATTCCATAACTCGCCAGTATCTTTTTCCTGAGGCCCGAGGCGACCTCCGGGTGCTCCTTCAGGAAGCCCCTTGCGTTTTCCCTGCCCTGGCCGACACGCTCCCCGTCGAGGGAATACCACGCGCCGCTCTTCTCGATCATCCCGAGCTCCGTGCCGATGTCCAGGAGATCGCCTTCCCGCGAGATCCCCTCCCCGTAGAGAATGTCGAACTCCGCCTCCCTGAACGGGGGGGCGAGCTTGTTCTTTACCACCTTGACGCGCGTGCGGCTGCCGATGACCTCGTCGTCCTTCTTTATCTGCGCCAGGCGCCGGATATCCATGCGGACGGAGGCGTAGAACTTGAGGGCGTTGCCGCCGGTGGTCGTCTCGGGATTCCCGAACATCACGCCGATCTTCATGCGGATCTGGTTGATGAAGATGACCGCGGTCTGCGACTTGCTTATCGTCGCCGTGAGCTTGCGCAGCGCCTGGGACATCAGGCGCGCCTGGAGGCCCATGTGCGCGTCCCCCATCTCTCCCTCGATCTCGGCCTTGGGCACGAGGGCCGCGACCGAGTCGACGACCAGGACGTCCAGCGCCCCGCTGCGCACCAGCATCTCGGCGATCTCGAGGGCCTGCTCCCCCGTGTCCGGCTGCGATATCAGCAGGTCCTCGGTGGAAAGGCCCAGCTTTCTCGCGTACCCCATGTCAAGGGCGTGCTCCGCGTCTATGAATCCGGCGATGCCGCCCTGCCGCTGCGCTTCCGCGACTATGTGCAGGGCAAGCGTGGTCTTGCCGGACGACTCGGGCCCGAAGATCTCGGTGACGCGCCCCCGCGGGATGCCGCCGATCCCCAGCGCCACATCCAGTGACAGCGCACCCGTGGATATCACGGGGATGTCCCTTACGGGCGTGTCGGCTCCCAGGCGCATGATCGCGCCCTTGCCGTAGTTCTTTTCGATCGCCGAGAGCGCCATTTCAAGCGCTTTCCGGCGGTTCGGGTCCTGGCTCATTTCCCTTTCTCCTCTCTCTGCGATCTCTCCGG
>DATBLU010000355.1:0-8550 GCA_036555205.1 Candidatus Deferrimicrobiaceae bacterium | reverse complement strand
CCGGAGATCTGGATCAGCTCGGCGAAACCGATGACGACGCTCAGGTAGTTGTCGACTTCGTGCGAAACCCCCATCACCATCCGGCCGAAGAGCGCGAGGCGATGATATTCCACCTTGTTCCTGTCCATGGCTACCCTCGTGACCGTATCAAAGCTGCTCTCCGAGGACTCCCCCTGGCCCGCGGCGTTTCGACTCGTACATAAGCCGGTCCGCAACGTTAAGGATGTTCTCGCGCCCGCCGGATTCCGGCATGCAGGCCGCGTATCCGATGCTGGCGGTGAAACTGATCGCGCTCCCCTTCCCGGTGTCCATCCGCACGTCCGAAATCCCCGCCGCTATCCTGCCGGCTATCGTGGTCGCGGCCGCCAGGTCGGTCTCGGGCAGGATCACCGCGAACTCGTCGCCCCCGTACCGGGCCGCGATGTCGCTCTTGCGGAGGTGCGCGCAGAGCACGCCCGCCGTCATCAGAAGAATGCGGTCCCCCACGACGTGTCCGAAGGTATCGTTGATCTCCTTGAAGCCGTCCAGGTCGAGCATTATCACGGAAAGCGCCCTGCCGTACCGCGCCGCCCGCTCCAGCTCTATCTGGAGCTTTTCATGGAAAGCCCCGTGGTTGTAAAGAAGGGTCAGGGAATCCTTCTCGGCCAGCGTCTTGACGAAGTTGAACATGTCCGCGTTCTCGATGGCGATCGCCATGTAGGAGGCGAGCACGCGCATCGTCGCCATGGATTCCGCATCGAACGCGTTCGGCGACGAGTGGTGAACGTTCAGCACGCCGATCGTCCTCCCCTTCGACAGGAGCGGCACGCACATGAAGGATCGCACGTCCATCCTCCTGCCCCCGTAGTACAGGAACTCGGAAGAGGAGCGGACGTCCGGAAGGTAGACCGGCTCCCCCGTCTCGAAAACTCTGCCCGAAACGCCTTTGCCCGGAGCTATCTCGAAATCGCCGGCGAGCTCCGAGGCCATGCCCGCGCCGGCCCTGCAGGTGAGCATCCGCTTGTCGGCGTTGTAAAGCAGGATGCAGAAATCGTTGAGCCCCAGGGTCCGCATGACCCGTTCGGGCATTATGCGGAAAAGCTCTTCGGCATCGAGCGTTCCGGCTATCGCGGTCGATACTTCGTATATGGTGCGCAGGTCCTGGATCTTGGCCTCGAGATGGACCTTGGTCTCCTCGAGGTCGCGCCTGAGCATCTCGACCTGGCGAAGCTTCTCTTCCCTCTCCCCTATCCCCTGTTTCAGTTCCGAGAGCGCACGTCCGTATCTGTCCGCCGCGACCGCGGCAAGGGGACTCAGAATGCCGGCCTCGGCGGGAATCGGGTCGGTCCCCGCAGAGGAGACCTTCGCCTTCCATCGTTCCGCGGGCCGAAATACCCTGTATTCCAGGAAAAGGTAAAGGGATCCCCCGGCGATCAGTTCTCCGAGGACGGCCGGAAGAAGCGCGGCCCCCCCCGGAAACGTACTCGGGGAAATAAAACGGGCAGCCAGGAGTGTGCAGGCGACCACCGCCAGCACCACCGCCGCGAACGGAAATCTCCAGCGAATACCCGAATCCAGTGGACGGTTCCCTCTCCCCCGCGCTTTGCCAGCGTCAGGTGCAAGTTACCATGAATTCCGCATGACGAGGAAGGCAGAAAACGGCTAGAATGGACCTATCTTTCCTTACAAGAGGTGTTCGCATGACGGAAGAGTTTTCTCCGGCAGACTGGCAGACCCGCTCGCTCGCGTTCCTCATAGACCTGATCCTCTACATCACGCTCTTCTACGGCCTGGGAGCCACTTATCATTTCTGGGGCATCTTCCTGTCGATGATATACATCGTCTTCAGGGACGGCTTGTTCTCGGGCCAGAGCGTCGGCAAGAAGGTGATGGGGATCCGCGTCATCCATACGGACGGGCGGCCAATCTCCTTCGTGGATTCGTCGTTCCGGAACGTCCTGTTCCTGGTCCCCTACCTGTTGCCGCTGGGTCTTGTCATCGAAACCGCCGCCATGTTCCGCACCCCCGAGCGGCAGCGCCTGGGGGACAGGATCGCCAGCACCCGCGTGGTAAGGAAGGAACAGGTGCCCGCGCTGGCGTAACGCCGTCAGAAAACGGACCCGATCGTGAAGTGCCACTCCGACGCCGATTCCCCTTCCCTGCGGTCAAGCTTCCACCCGTAGTCCAGGGCGATAGGCCCCACGGGGGTCACGTACCGGAGTCCGAGGCCGGCGCTCTCCCTCAGATCGAAGCCCGCGCTCGGGTCGCCGCGAAGCCAGACGCTCCCCGTGTCGGCGAACAGGGCCACGTTGAAGCCGTACTGCAGCGGTATCCGGAACTCCGTGTTCAAGTTCATCATGTAATTGCCGCCCGTGGGGGTCCCGTCCGCGGCGCGGGGGCCAAGCGATTCCTCCTTGAAGCCGCGGACCGTCGTCCGTCCCCCCAGAAAGAACCGCTTCTGGATCGGCACCTCCACCGTATCGCGCATCGGACGGATGTATCCCGCACGTCCGGAAACGACGAACGTGTTCTTGCGGAAGACGGGGAAGTACCAGCTGGACTGTCCGGCCAGCTTGTAGTAGTCGACCTCGGACCCGAAATAGTATGAAGCCAGCTCGGCGGTTCCCGAATTGAACGAGCCGTGACGCGGATTGAACGGGTCGTCGCGGAAATCCAGGACGACCAGGCCTCGTCCCGCCGCTATGTTGGCGCTGCCCTGGTCCTCGGGCGACAGGATGGCGCCCGGCTTGACCTCGAAGACGTGGTCCCGCGAGACTTCGAACTGGAGCGACAGGGACGACCTCTCCAGCAATGTCTGGTTTATGCTCGCGATCAAGCTCGCCTTGCGAAGGCTGAAGCTTTCGCGCACGGCTTCCTGGTAGTAGCCCGTTAGCCCCCCTTCCCATTTCCACCTGTTTCCCAGAATCCACGGCTCGCGCACGTCCCACAGGTATTTCTGCTCTTTCTGGCTGGCGGACGCGCGGGCCGAGAAACGTCGTCCCTTGCCGTCAAGGTTCCGGTTCTTTGCGCCCACGAATCCCCTTATGCCGGTGTCGGTGCCGTAGCCACCTCCGAACTCTATCTCGAAAAACAGCGCCTCCTCCACTTCGACCACCAGGTCCATGATCCCCTCGGACGGCCGCTTCACCCTGTGGAGCCGCACGCTTTTATACAACCCCGTCCCGAACACGGCATGCTGGAACTTCAGGAGATCCTTCTCGCCGGCCGGCGTTCCCTCGCGTATGCCGATTTCCCTGAGAACCACGACAGGGTCCGTAAGAAGATTCCCCTGAACGGCGACTTTACCAAGCATGAACCGCTGCCCTTCCTCTATGTCGAATTGCGCCGCCGCGGTGTCCTTCCCTTCGTCGAACAGAAGCTGCGTGGTAATCCGCACGTCCAGGTAGCCCGAATCCCGGTAACGCGCCGCGATGGCCTCCTGGTCGCGTTCGAGGCCTACGTAGTCGACGAATTCGCCTTCCTTGTTGCCCACGTGGGCCATGAGCTCGTTCCGCAGGAAATGATCGTTCCCGCGAAGCCTGATCTCCCTGAGGCGATAACGGGTTCCTTCCTCAAGGTGGATCGTCACCGTGATTCCGCCGTTCTCGTCCCATTGGTTGTCGACCGCCGTAATTCGGGCGCGTACGAACCCCTCCTTCTGGTATAGCCCGACAATTGCGGCCAGGTCGTCGTTCCACTCCTCCTCCCTGAACTTCCCCGATCCGGTTAGCAGGGAGAAGGGGCCTTTCTCCTCCGAGATCATCTGCTTGCGAAGCTCCTTCCCGGACAGGCTGGCGTTGCCCGCGAACCGTATTTCCTTCAAATATCCCGCCATGCCCTCCCGCACCGCGATCTTCAGAAGGCGAAGCCCTCCTTCCCCTTCGGAGACGTCGACGTCGACCTCGGCCCGCAGGAACGCATTCTCCCTGCAGTAAGCCAGCAGCCTGTCGCGCACGTCGTGGACGAGCCCCGCCTCGGTCGTCTCCTCCTCCCCGTAGATTCCCGATGCCTTTTCCAGCTTCTCGACCGGAATCTTCCCCTGGCTTTCCCACGACACCCTGTACCTGGGACCTTCGTTCACCCGCATTGAAAGGCAGTATCCCTCGCCGTCCTCGCAGGCGACATCCGCATCGGATATATGCACCGCCAGGAATCCCGCCCTCTTGTAGGCGACGCGCAGGCTCCTTATGCCCCCCTCCCACCGCTTGTAGTCGAACGGCGACCCGGCGGAGGCCCCGAGCATATCGCGCAGCCTGTCGTGCGAGAAGAAATCGGCGCCCGGATAATTAATGCTGCGAACCGTCGCCGGAGGGCCCTCTACGACCTCGATCCTCACCTTGCCGGCGCCGCTCTCCAGATTGCACGAGGCGGATATGGAAACGGCCGGCGACGTGAATCCCTTCCGTCGCAGGATCTTCTTCACCGCCTCCTCGGCCTCCTTGAAGTCGCGGTCCTCGAGGGGGGTCCCGCGACGGATCCGGGATGCCGCCAAAACCTGCGCGGGCGGCACGTTCCTGGCCCCCGTCACCTCTATTTCGCTTATCGCCGGAGAGGGCCGCAGGTAGAAAATGACGTCCGCCTTCCCGTCCTCCTCACGCGCGTAGGCGACGATCTCCCGGAAGATCGACTTCGCGTACAGGGCGCGGATGGACTCGCGCACCGCCTCCTCCGTCAGGGGAACTCCCGGGCGGACCGCAACGAGCCCGGAAAGCTCGGCGAAGGATATGAGATAGGGAGAGGAGATCTGGAAACGCACCGACCTGACGACCGGGCTTGCCTTCGACCGGGCGTCCGGGACCGCCCCCGAGGCCGGGCATGCGGCGAGGAGAACCCCCGCCGCAATCGCTGCCAGCAGCCGCCTAATTGCGGCCACCCAGGAAATCCTTGAACTCTTTATATCGGTAGCGGATCTTCACGTCGGCGCCGAGGTCGCCTTCGGTGGTGGTTGTGGCGCTCTCCCATGCCCCGGAGAGAAACACGTTCTCCAGAAGCTTGTACTCGGCGGTTGCGCTGCTCTCGGCTGTTGTCCCGACGCTCGTCGAAACCGAAACCGAAAAACGGTCCCCGAACGATTTGCCCACGATGAACTTCGGCTCGAACGACTTGCTGGAAGCGGAGAACGCCGGCTCGATCGCGAATTTGTCCAGGCTCACGATCCCTTTGACCCCCTCCTCGAACCTCCCCTTGTAAGGGCCCAGCACAAGGGAGGATGCCACGCCCGCCCCGACCGCTCCCTCGGACCCGGCCAGCGCCTGCGAAGTCACGCCCAGCGACAGAAGGCTGACGATGTCGTTCTTGCTGAGCGGCGGGTCGGAAGTCAGGTCCACTTCGTACTTTTCAAGCGTCCCGGTGACGCTCACGGTGACCGTAAAGTTGCCCTTCGTCGTTTCCGCGCGAACGTCCAGCCTCGGATTGTTCCGCCGCGGATCCTGGAACTCCACGCCGACTCTCTTTAGCTCGTAACGGTTCCCCTGGTACTCGACTGTCCCTTCGTCGATGTCGAACGCCCCCAGGATTATCACCCGGTTCACGTCCCCGACCACCTTGAATTCTCCCTTCGCGTACGCGTCGGCGAGGTTGTTTTTTATCCTGATCGTCCCGTCCGCGATCGCGTTGACGTCAAGCCGCACCCGGAAACCGGAAGCGTCGCGGCGCGCGGTAACGTCCGCCAGGCGCTTGCGGAAGTCCACAAGCACCCTTTCCGGGCGAAGGGTCTTCGTATACGTGGCTGACTGCACCTCGACGTCGCCGGTCACGAGGAAATCGTCGTACGGCCCAAGCAGCTCCACGTGCCCCTGCAGGACCGGCCGGAAATCATCGGGATAGGGAAACCGCATGTCGAAAAAGTCCACGGAAAAGAACAGCCGCTGGTGGGCGTCGAAGCGCAGCGGAAGCTCTCCCCTTCCGTCGATGTATCCCCCGCCGCTTCTTCCCTCGAAATGATCGAAGATAAGCTTCTCCCGGCTTAACGTCGCCTCGGCCTGCATCTCCTCGAACAGCTGGGCGTACCCCCGGAAGGAGAAGACCCCCCCGTCAAGGCGTCCGGTCCCCACGATCGACGGATCGTTCCATTTCCCGGCAAGCCTCAATTCGAGCCGCAACGTGCCGTCCAGCCGGTCGAAGACGTCTGTGACCAGGCGGATCGCCGCGGCGGGCAGCTCCCCCCCCAATCGGACGTCCAGATCCCCGGTCCAGGAAACCTTTCCGGACACGTTCAGGGGATTTCCGGCGGAAGTGATCGCGCCCCCGGCCAGGCGTATCCCCTCGGTGGAAAGCTTCGCCGACAAGTCCTTCCCGGATATGTCGAAGCCCCCGTCACGGTAGGCGAACTGGCGAATGTCCAGAGTTCCGGCCGTGTTGGAGAGGGCACGAAGAGATCCGCCTATTTCCGCCTTGCCGGATATGGAGAACCGGGATTTCCCCTCCGCCCTGCCCTTGCCGTTGACCGCCGTCCCGAAGGAGAATGGGCCCTCCACCCTGAAGCCGAAAGGTTCCCTGAGGCTGACGGAGAACGAGAGGCGGGTGTCGGGACCCTTGGACCAGACCTCTCCCGCAACGGCATCCCCGCTCTTTATCCCGTGGGCGCGCAGTTCCTCGAACGCGATTCCCGATACCGAAGGCGAGTCGGCCGCAACCGACAACCGAAGCGAGGAAACCGCATCGGGAGCGAAGCCCTTCCCGGACAGGATATCGGCGGCCAGGACGGTCCCTTCGGCTTCGGCGCTCCACTTTCCGGCCGCCGTCCCCTTCAACCCCGCCGCGGAAACGAGGAAGCTTGTGGGCACTCCGACCGCCGTGCAGCTGAAGCTCACCGGCCAATCGCCCCCCCGGCGCACATCGGCGACGGCCCTGACTTCAGGGGATTGCGCCGAAAGGATGAATCGGCCCGAAGAGGCGCCGAGGGATCCTTCGACGGTTACCGCTTCCAGCACCGCGTTGTCTATCGACAGTCGCGGCGCCGAGGCGTGAAAACTCCCGAGCTCCCACCCCGCTTCCCCGTTGCTTGCGGCGAACCGGATGCTAGCAATCCCTCCGACCGGCTCCTCGTTCCCGCGGGAAAAGAGTGAAAACGCCTGGCCGAGATCAAGATGCTCGATCGTCCCCGATATTTCCGCAGATCCGTTCGATCCCTCTGCCGCGACGCGGAGCGCTCCCCCTCCGGTTTCCCCCTCGACGGTCGCGTTCCAGGATTCTACGGATGCGGAACGGTTCCACACGCCATCCGCCGACAGCGTGCGAACCTTGACTCCCTTGAGCCGAAGCTCGGGGGAACGAAGCGACCCCGCGATGGAGTACTCCCCCACGGAAGCGAAGATCCGGAGGTCGCCGGTCCCCGATCCCGCCAGCCCCGCCAGGTATCGCACCGCATCGGCCTGTTTCGCCCCGGGCGCGCCAAGCGCCGCCCCGACCCAGCGGGACGCTTCGGAAAAATCGATGTCGCGCACGGCGACGGCGGCATCGACCGAGAAGGGCTCGGCGGACCATGGGCCGGTAAACGTGCCGGTGGCGGTGGCCTTGGCGACCGGCGCGGGGACGTCAGCCACGAAATGCAGGACATCGGCCGGATCCCCCTCCAGCTTGACCACAAGAGGGACAGGCGGAAACGCTCCGGCGGTGAGTGACTGAGCTTCCAGCCGCACGGAAACCAGCGGCCCGGAAAACGGACCGCGGGCCTCCCACCTGCCGTCAAGACTCGCCCACGACAAGGGGGTGTCCCACCCGTAATCCGAAGCCTTCCCCTTCGGGGCGGAGAACTCCCCCGCTACGCGTAGGCTGTTCTCCGGCAGATGGACTTCCCCCGCGCCCGAAAGCGCCGATTCCCCCGCGCGCAGCTTAAGCGACTGGATGGCGATACGGCCGTCCGGCGAATATTCGCCGGCAGCGGTCGCCGCCAGAGGAAGGCGCAGGTTCGCCGCATGGCCCCTGCCCGCGTCTGCAGGCTCCAGTCCCGCCGGATTCTTCCAGGAGAACGCCGCGTGGACCTTTTCCCGGATGTCCCCGGAAATGGCTATTTCGGCGTCTCCAGCCCCCGCGGGACGCCAGGGAAACCCCCATTCCTTCCATGGAGCCGCCCCGAAATGCGCGCGCGCCAGGGATATCCTGCTCTCACCGCGGCCGGTTGCCATATCATATGTTGCGGTGCCCGAAAGGGTCCCTCCCCAGAGCTTCCCCTTAAGCGATTCCAATCTTATCTTCCTCTTCGACACCGCCGCGGCGAGTTCCAACTCCGCGGCCGTGTTCCATCGTAACCGGCCGTTCCTGAGGCTTATCGTCGCCGATCCTTCAGGATCTTCGAGGCTCCCCGCGACCGCGGCGGAAAAATCCAGGGTCCCGTTCTCGGCGATCCTCCCTATCCGGCCCGAATAGGGGGCCCCCGCCGAAATCCAGCGCGCCAGGTCGATGTCGCCGGACAGCTTGACGTCGCCGGACCTCCTTGCGGGATCCATGAAGCCGGAGAGCCTGACCGCGGCGGACGGCCCCGAGGCGCGGAGCTTCCGAATGCGGATCACGCCTTCCTGGTCGAACAGGTCGGCATCCAGGGAGGCGAACGGCCATTTCCACGCTTCTCCG
>DATBLU010000353.1:0-3618 GCA_036555205.1 Candidatus Deferrimicrobiaceae bacterium | reverse complement strand
CGGCGTCGCCGTGGTCGCGATCACCCTGATCGTGGCCGTGCCCGCGGCATACAGCCTGGCGCGCTGGGCCAGGGGCTGGGGAGAGACGCTGGGGATCGGCATCTTCATCACCTATCTGGTCCCCCCGACGATACTGTTCATCCCCCTCTCGCGGTTCGTCTCCGCCCTCGGGCTCCAGGAGTCTCTCTGGTCGCTGATCCTCGTCTACCCGACGTTCACGATACCCTTCTGCACGTGGCTGCTCATGGGCTTCTTCAAGACGATACCCAAGGACATCGAGGAGCAGGCCATGGTGGACGGACTGTCCAGGTTCGGGGCGATGGCCAAGGTGGTCCTCCCGCTTTCGATATCGGGACTCCTTACGATCGTCGTATTCGCCTTCACGCTCTCCATGCACGAGTTCATATACGCGCTCACCTTCATCTCGATGTCGGTCAAGAAGACGGTCTCCATCGGCGTCCCGACGGAACTCGTGCGCGGGGACGTCTTTCAGTGGGGGCCGCTCATGGCGGGGGCGCTCATCGCGAGCATTCCCGTATCCATCGTCTACACCTTCTTTCTCGACAGGTTCATCGCCGGGTTCACCATGGGGGCCGTAAAGTAGGGACGGGAGGTCCCCAAGTGAGCTCCTGGCACACGATCGACGCGGCAGAGGCGGCAGAGCGGCTCCGCACCGATGCGGCCGCGGGGCTTTCCTTTGCAGAAGCCGGGCGGCGCCTGGCGCTGGACGGCCCGAACGAGCTGCCGTCCGCCGTCCCGGTCACCGCCTGGAAGATACTCCTTCGCCAGCTCAAAAGCGCACTGATACTCATCCTTCTCGTCGCGATCGCGCTGTCCTTCGCCCTGGGCCATTTTCTGGAGGCGTCGGCCATCTCCGCGATCGCGTTCTTCACCGTGGTGCTCGGGTTCGTCCAGGAGTACCGGGCCGACCGGGCGCTCGATGCGCTGCGGCGGATGTCGGCCCCCGCCGCCACGGTCGTCCGCGGCGGAGAAGAGCTAAGAATCCCGGCCCGGGAGGTCGTGGCCGGGGACGTTTTCGTCCTGGGCGCGGGTGACCTGGTCCCCGCGGACGGCCGCCTGCTCGACGCAGTGAAGCTGAAGATGGACGAGGCGATCCTCACGGGGGAATCCTCCCCTGCCGAAAAAAATGCCGGTGTGATCGAGGAGGACCGGGCCGCCGCGGGAGACCGGCGGAACATGGTCTTTTCGTCCACGGCTGTCGCGCGCGGACGGGGCCGCGCCGTCGTAGTCGCCACGGGGCCCCGAACCGAGGTCGGAAAGATCGGGGCTCTCCTGGGAACCGTTTCGGCCCCCCGGACTCCGTTGGAGCTGCAGATGGACTCCCTGGGAAAGAGCCTCGTGCGCGCTTCCCTGGCGATCGTCGGGGCAATAGTCGCGGCCGGGCTGATCCGGGGAGAGCCCTTGTCGCAGATGCTCCTGTTCGGCATTGCGTTCGCGGTCGCGGCGGTCCCGGAGGCGCTGCCGGCGGTCGTCACGATCTCGCTCGCGATCGGCGCAAGGCTCATGGCGAAAAAAAACGCCCTCATCCGCCGTCTTCCGACCGTCGAGACGCTCGGATGCGCCACCGTTATCTGCTCCGACAAGACCGGGACGCTCACGACCGGCGAGATGACCGTGCGCGAGATTTACGCCGGGGGCAGGCGGCTGGACGTCACCGGGGCCGGATACGATCCGAGCGGATCGTTCCTCATGGGCGGCAGGCCGTTCGACCCCGACGTACCCCTCGCATCGCTCCTGCGGGCGGCGGCACTGTGCTCGGACGCCGACCTCGCGCTCGACCCGGCAAGCGGACGCTGGGCCCCCAAGGGGGACCCGACCGAAGCGGCGCTGGTCGTCGCCTCGGCCAAGGGCGGTTTCCGGAAGGCCGGGCTGGAGGCGGCCAGCCCGCGCCGGAACGAAATCCCCTTCAGCCCGGAACGGAAAAGGATGACGACGCTGCACGACACGGAAGGCGGTCCGTACGCCTTCTCCAAGGGAGCGCCGGAGATCATCCTCGGATCCTGCACGCAATGGAAAACCGTCGGCGGGGACGAGCTTCTCGACGCGCCGGTGCGCGCCGAAATCATTTCCGCGGCCCAGAACATGGCGGACCGGGCGATGAGGGTGCTTGCGGTCTCGCAGCGGCAGGCGGGTTCCCTCCTCGATGCGGAGAGTGAGATGACGTTCCTCGGGCTGTTCGGAATGATGGATCCTCCGCGGCCGGAAGCCGGACCCTCGATCGAAACTTGCCGCCAGGCGGGCATCCGCCCCGTGATGATCACGGGCGACCATCCGGCCACGGCCCGCGCCATCGCCCGGGAGCTAGGGCTGCTGCGGGAAGGCCGGGTGGTGACCGGCGCGGAAATCGACGCCATGACGGACGTGGAATTCGATGGAAACGTCGAGTCGATCGACGTCTTCGCCCGCGTCTCGCCGGCGCACAAGCTGCGCATCGTCTCGACGCTTCAGGGGCGGGGTCACATCGTGGCCATGACCGGCGACGGGGTCAACGACGCGCCGGCCCTCAAGAAAGCGGACATCGGCGTAGCCATGGGCATTTCCGGCACCGACGTCGCGAGGGAGGCCGCCGCCATGACGCTCGCCGACGACAACTTCGCGTCGATCGTCGCGGCCGTCCGCGAAGGGCGCGCCATATTCGACAACATCAAGAAGTACCTGATGTACCTCCTTTCCTCGAACCTGGGGGAAATAGGGCTCATTGCCGCCACGATGGCGGCGGGGCTGCCCCTTCCGCTCACGGCGGTGCAGATCCTCTACGTCAATCTGGCCACGGACGGCTTTCCGGCGCTTGCGCTCGCGGTGGATCCGTACGAGCCGGACCTCATGAGGCGCGAGCCCCGCAAGCCGGGAACCGGCATCCTGTCCAGGCAAGTGGTGAGCCTGATGGCGCTCGGCGGGCTCTGGTCGACGGCGGTCAACTTCTTCATCTTCGCCTGGGCGTTGCGATCGGGCCTGAAGGCCGCCGAGGCGGTCACGATGACGTTCGTATCGCTGGTGCTCATCCAGTTCTTCAAGGCCTACATTTTCCGTTCCGAGCGCCATTCGCTTTTCCAGCGCCCGTTCGCGAATCGCTGGCTGAACCTGGCGGTGGGCTGGGAGCTCCTGCTGCTCGCCGCGATCGTATACGTGCCCGCGCTTCATGAACCGTTCGGGACGTTTTCTCTTGGCGCCTGTAACTGGCTCGTCGTCCTTCCGGCGGCGCTTACGGTATTCCCGGTGCTCGAGGCCGCCAAGTGGGCGCTGCGCAAGGGGTGGCTCGGGACGGACCCGGCATGCTAGAGTGCTGACGTCATGACGCTCATGCAAAAGGGAAGCGGGCGCGCACCGTTTTTGATGGCCGGATTCGAGGGGAAGTCGGTGCCTTCGGCGCTTGCCGCGCAGCTCCGGGACGGAACGGCGGGAGGCATCGTCCTTTTCTCACGCAACCTCGAAGGCCCCCGCCAGGTGAAGGAGCTTTGCCGCGAGATCCGGGCGGCGGCGGGGAAAGGGCGCCCGTCGCCCCTTATCGCCATCGACCAGGAAGGCGGCAGGGTCACGAGGCTCAAGGATCCCGGGTTCACGCGGTTTCCTCCGGCACGAAGCTACTCCCTATTCTGC
>DATBLU010000341.1:0-2930 GCA_036555205.1 Candidatus Deferrimicrobiaceae bacterium | reverse complement strand
CGCCCGGCGAAAGGGAAACCGGGGCGTCCGCGACCGACATCCGGATGCCGGTATCCCCCACCAGCGCTATCCTCTCCAGCGTCCACGGCTTTTCCGGCATGAGGATCAGCCCGAAATATTTCGAGTCGGCGGCGGCCCAGGTGACGGGATGCTTCTCCACCTTCCCCTTCCCGATCGTCTTCAGGTCGAGCTGCTCGATCTTGCCCTTCGTTTCCACGACCGCGCCCGTGAAGGTGTACGAATCCGCCTCGAGCTCCCCCTTGAAGTCCTGGGACAGCTCGAATCCCGGGCGCATCCGGATCGCCTCCCGCGAGCCGTTGGACACCTGCTCGCGGACCTCGAAGTCGTACCGGTCGCCCGAAAACTCGTATTCCCGGACGATCCGCACGCCTC
Source organism: Candidatus Deferrimicrobiaceae bacterium (assembly GCA_036555205.1). Lineage (GTDB taxonomy): Bacteria > Desulfobacterota > Deferrimicrobia > Deferrimicrobiales > Deferrimicrobiaceae > FEB-35. Next base: position 2,537 of record DATBLU010000341.1, on the reverse strand, counting down.
CCGAGGACTCCCAATCGAGCCGCACGATTATTTTCTCTTTGGCCCGCACGACCTGGGCATCCGGGGATTTGGTTGAAAACACAGGAACGGGCGGTAACGAGGGCTGGCTCTCGTCAAGATAGAGGTCAAGAGGCAGGGGACGGACAGCCGCCGAGCCGAGGATCTCGAGAGGCTTTCCCTTCGAGCCGGGGACATCCTTGTAATCGTTCAGGCGGAACGACTGGAACCCTCCTCCGGCGGTGGTGATCGCAGCCGTGTAGAGCGGGGTCGATATCTCGATCCGCCGGATCGGGGCGGAAGACCTGGGGACAAGCCCACCCGCAACAGGCGCCGCCTGCCCCGCCGCTGCGGGCGCCGCCGCGCTCTCCTGCCGCGCGGCAGCCCGTGCGGCGTTGTCGGCGCCCGTATCCCGCGCCGTTCCCTGCTGCTCCGCAGGACCTTTCGGGGGAGGGGAGAAATAATATTGATAGCCAAGCAGAATGACGACCGACAATACGATCGCCAGGATCATCCTTTTTTCCATTGAGCCCCCGTACCGAAGAAATGGATCCTGCGCGGCGGATCGACCCCGCCCGGGTTGAACGGGTTGCACCGCAGTATCCGCCACATCCCGTCCAGGACCCCTAAAATTGGCCCGTTCTCACGGATAGAGCCTATCATATAGTCCGAACAGCTCGGGTGGAACCGGCAGCAGTCCCCGAGCCAGGGGGAGATCGCCCGCTTGTATAATTTCAGGGAACCGATGAGGATATCCCTTGCGCGCACCGGGATGGCTCCTCCTTCCGTCCCCAACGGCGCGAGATCGCGGGAAGCAGCTCGGCGGAAACAGCCGCCAGTCCCGGCCGCAACGGGGTTTTCTTCACGACGATGGCCGTCCGGGTCCCGCAGGGAAACGCCTCGTATTTGTGGATACGGTAGAACTCTCGCAGGATCCGTTTGATGCGGTTGCGCACCACGGCCGGGCCCGCCTTCTTCCCCGCCGAGATTCCGACTTTCCTCCCCGTCCCCCCGAGGAAGTCGCGATAGACGGTGAAGTGCGGGGTCGAGGCGCGCTCCCCCTTGCGCACCACTTCCCGGTACTCGCGGTCGGAGCGAAGCCGTTCTTCCGACAGGAAACGGAAATCGGCGTCGTCGCGCCGCGTTCCGCCCGCCGCTTCGGGCAAGGTCACTTCTTGCCGCTTACCGTAACGGAGAGGCGCTTGCGCCCTTTTGCCCGGCGCCGCGACAGGACGGCCTTTCCTCCCGGCGTCGCCATGCGCGCGCGGAATCCGTGGGTTCGTTTCCGTCGTATGTTGTGCGGCTGGTAGGTGCGCTTCATGCCGTCCACTCCTTCCTTCGTGGGAACCCGGAACCTATGGGAACTAGATAATTTATTCCCTTCCCCTCCCCCCTGTCAACCTCATTTTCCCCCTCCTGTGATACACTTCAGGCGTCATGGATCGGAAGCCCCGGCGCCGCTTCGACCTGCGCAGGCTGCTGTCGTTCCCGCTGCTCCAGGCGGCGGGGGACAGGGTCGGCGTGTCGCCCTCGGAAGGCGAGCTCCTATTCGAACTGACCGGCCAGAATCCCGGGAACCTGCTCTTCGGCCGTTTCGACGCGGAGGAGGTCCGTTCCCGGCTTGCGCGGGCGGGAATCCTCGAAGGTCTTGCCCGGCGTGGCTATCCCGACCCGCTTCTCCTCCTTGAGTGCGAGGAACCGGAGGAGCAGCGCGTCTCGCTGTTCGCCGGCCAGGCATCCAGGGACCGCCTCCTTGTGGAAGCGAGGCTGCAACTGTGCCGCTTCCACCCCCGCAAGCCGATCGGGCCGTTCACCGTCGAGAGCACGTTCCGCATGCTTATCATCCACTGGCTCTCCCTCTCCGATCCCGACCGGCCGTTCACGCCCGATCGTCCAAGGCTTCCCGGCCAGCATCGCCCGGGGCTGGGTCTCCTGCCGCAAAGCATAGCGCTCCTCCGGGAACTGGGACGTGAGCTTTCCCTCGATGGAGTCCTCGACGTTCCGGACCACTTCCACACGGCGCTGCTCTACGCCCGCGCATTCCGGTTCCTGGACCCGGAACACGAAGGGCGCTTCCAGGCGATGGTCCGCGACCTCGGGGGAGTCCCGCTTGCGCTGGTCTCGGAGGCGATCGAGATGGGATGCCTGATACATCCGGAAACGCTTAAGCCGCTACCCTGGGAGCCGGCGGAGCAGGTGCTGCCGGTCCGGGGCCCCTTGCGGGCGCACCTCGCGTCGTCGGAGTACCGAAGCGTCCGGGACAAGGCATTTGCCGCATTCCGCGCGGGCATCGACTGGGACCGCTACCGCGTTAAAATCGCCGAAAAAGGGGCTGCAGGAAAATATCCTTGATTCCAATTTGACGCGTGTGATACCCTTCCTTCGCCTCGCAGCCTCATGGGGGGGGCAAGAGCGGAGACGTCCCATCCAATATGCCGCCTAGCATCGCTCTTGGGAACCGCGGGTTTTGAATGGATAAGTTACTGAAAATAAAAAGAAATAAAGTTATCCACACCTGTGGATAACCATGTTGGCAACTT
>DATBLU010000319.1:0-2438 GCA_036555205.1 Candidatus Deferrimicrobiaceae bacterium | reverse complement strand
CAGCATCCCCGGCTCGTCCCGGAAGAGCACGGGGTATTCGTTCTTGACCATGGCGGCGCAGGAGCCTGAAGGGGTGACTATGTACCCCTCGCCTGCGAACGACGAGAGGAACTTCCGCGCCATCTTCCGCGCTTCCTTGCGATTGCCGGAATTGAACGCCGGCTGGCCGCAGCAGGTCTGCGAGAGGGGGACCCTGACGTCCGCGCCGAACCTCTCCAGGACGGCGGCGGTCGCGAACCCGACGCGGGGATAAAACGCGTCGACCAGGCAGGTGAAGAAGAGGGAAACGGGGATGGGCTCTTTCCGCGCCATTCATCAAGTATAACGGAGGAGCACCGGGACGTTTAAAAAAACGCTTGCTGGATTCCCTACAGAAAAATCCAGGTGATGATGGCGAAGACTGGGAGAAGGACCACGAACGAATAGCCCATATAGCCGAAGAAGGAGGGCATCCGGACGCCGTAGGATTCCACGATCGACTTCACCATGAAATTGGGCGCGTTTCCGATGTAGGTGATCGCTCCCATGAATACCGCTCCGGCGCTGATAGCGCGCAGGATCGGAGCGGAAACGCCTGCGATATCGGCGGATCCCCCCAGCCCTTGGGCCAGGGAGAGGAAGGTGAGGTACGTGGGCGCGTTGTCCAGGAAACTGGAAAGCGTTCCCGACGCCCAGAAGAAGTGCCAGGGTTCCGTGATGCCCAGCTCGCCCCCGCGGGCTTGCAGGAGCAGAAGCGCCGGGATCATCGTCGCGAAGATCCCGGCGAACAGGATCGCCACCTCCCGGATCGGATGATAGGTGAATCCGTTCTCCCGGCGGATCCATGCCGGAGTCTTCCACACCGAGAGCGTCGTTGCCGTCAACATCGCCGTTTCCCGGAGCGGTGTCGGCAGGAAGACGGCGGCGATGACCGCCGTCAGAAGAAGAAGGTTTCGCTTCCCCGCCACGGCAAGCGGAACTCTTTCCGATGAGCCTCCCGCCTCCGCGCTCCCGGGCTCGCCCTCCGGCCGGGCGCCCCATCGGTCGAGGATGTAATAGATCCCGATGACCATCCCCGCGGCGGCAAGCCACCAACTCCACAGGTTGCGGGTCGTCCAGAAGAACGGCACTCCTTTGAGGAAGCCGAGGAAGAGCGGCGGATCGCCGACGGGGGTGAGCGCTCCCCCGATATTGGCAACCACGAAGATGAAGAAGACGTAGATCCGTGCCGATCCCGTCCTGCCCGAGTTGGCGCGAAGGAGCGGCCGGATGAGGAGCATCGACGCGCCGGTCGTTCCCAGTAGGTTCGAGAGCGCCGCCCCGGCGGCCAGAAATCCGCAATTCACTGCCGGCGTCCCCCGGAGGGTGCCGCGGAGCAGAATTCCACCCGATATCGTGAAGAGGCTGACCAACAGGACCAGGAAGGAGAGATACTCGAAAGCCGTGTGAATCAGCTCGTTCGGGGCAAAAAAGAAAAACCAGGCTGCAACCGGGACGCCGAACACCGCGCTCACCTTCCCGAAATGCCGTGCCCAGAACCGGGAGGCGAACATGGGGAGGAGCGCCATGGAGAAAAGAAGCCCGAAGAAGGGCAGGACCGACCAGAGCGGCAGGGAGAGACCCGCGGCGATCCGATCCGGTGGTGTCATGGGGATTCATCCCGCCTGTGGCAGGCGTTCCATCTATAACGCCTCGCGCCCGCGCTCGCCCGTGCGGATCCGGACGACTTCCTCGAGGTCGTAGACGAAGATTTTCCCGTCGCCGATCTTGCCCGTGCGGGAGGCGGTCAGGATCCGCTCGACGACCGCCGGCACCGACTCGGCCGGAACGGCCACCTCCACCTTGACCTTTGGGAGGAAGTCCACCACGTACTCGGCGCCGCGGTAGATCTCCGTGTGCCCCTTCTGCCGCCCGAACCCTTTGACCTCCAGGACGGTCATCCCGGTGACCCCGATCTCGTTGAGCGCTTTTTTCACGTCCTCGGCCTTGAAAGGCTTGATGATCGCCTCAATTTTTTTCAAAGGACACCTCCGCGGCCCGGATACCGGCAGGCGCGGTTACCGCGGCAGTGGGCGCCATGGGGGTGGTTCCGATCGGAAACGCCCGAACGCTGAAATCGGGATACGCGCTGTTCCCGTGCTCGTGCAGATCGAGCCCTTCCATCTCCTCCTCCTGGCTGACGCGCAGGCCGTTGGAGACGAGCTTCGTCACGAACCAGAAGGCCAGGGAGAGGGCGAAGACCGCCGCGGCGACGAGCCCTATGCCCATCAGCTGCGGGCCCAGCTGGGCCATTCCGCCGCCCAGGAGCAACCCCTTCTTGGCCACCGAGGCGGCCGGGCAGACGGTGGGATCGGCGAAGAGGCCCAGGGCGATCGTTCCGAAGACCCCGTTGGCCAGGTGAACCGCTGTAGCGCCCACTGGATCATCGATCCGGACCTTGTCGAAGAAGAGGACCGCCA
>DATBLU010000266.1:0-2400 GCA_036555205.1 Candidatus Deferrimicrobiaceae bacterium | reverse complement strand
TGCAAAGACCGTTGGCTACCGTGGTGATCGGCGGATTGATCACGTCTACTCTGCTCACGCTCCTCGTGATCCCGTCGCTTTATCAGTACCTGGAGAATAAGCTAAGTCCGGCCCGGTAACGCGCCTGTGGCGCAGGCACTCTGCCTGCTGGTCGAGACTTATCTCGACCCGCGTCCCGCCACCCGAAGACAAGCGCCCCGATGAGTCGGGGCGCGACAGAGTGCGCGGAGTATGCGCAGAAGCTTGGAGGTGGAAGTCCTCTACCCAACCTGATGGAGGCGAAGGGTTAGCGAAGCGCAAGGGCGTCACCGGGAGGTGGGGTCTGAAGGAAGCGTGGAGCAAACGCGCGAGCCGATGGACAAAAACCGGATACGAGGCGTACTGCGTCGGACGAGCGGGCAAATGACCGCGAAGTCCGTATCCATCAAGGGCGCAGGACGTAAATTCGGCGGTTGTGCGCGGAAGGCGGTCGAGCTTATCTCGGGAGATCTGCGCCGTGTCCTTTGTAACGGGACTGAGGGAGTCGCGAGGTTCCCTGACCGCGGCGCAGAAGTCAGCAGAGGGCGTAGTAGGCATGGGAACGACATTCCGAAGGCCCGAACGGTCCCCGGAAGGGGTTAAAGGGAGCGGCAAGTAGGGCGCGCAACTCATGGACGGAGAGCGGCAGAAAACAGGAGAGCAGTTGTCCTTCCCGGCAAAAGGTAGGGGTGAAGCCCCGAGAGTTGCCGGCGAAGGGACCGAACCGCCCGAGGCGAAGCGCGAGGCCGAAAGCCCGGCATCAACCGAGCATCTGATGGAGGAGGTTTGCGAGCGGGAGAACCTGAAGAAGGCTCTGAAACGCGTCAAGTCCAACAAAGGGAGCCCGGGCATCGACGGGATGACCGTCGAGGAGTTGCCCGGGTACCTGAAGGAGCACTGGCCAACCCACCGGGAGCAACTGCTGCGCGGGACCTACAAGCCCAAGCCGGTAAGACGGGTCGAGATCCCCAAAGAGGGCGGCGGGGTGCGCAGGTTGGGCATCCCGACGGTCCTCGACCGCTTTATCCAGCAGGCGGTGATGCAGGTTCTGCAAGAGCGGTGGGACCGGACGTTCTCCGAGCAAAGCTTCGGCTTCCGGCCGGGGCGCTCGGCGCATCAGGCGGTGGCCCGGGCGCAGGAGTACATCGCCCAAGGGAACCACTACGTGGTGGATATCGACCTGGAGAAGTTCTTCGACCGGGTGAACCACGACATCCTGATGGGCCGGATCGCCAAGCGGGTGGCGGACAAGCGGTGCTTGAAGCTCATCCGGGCGTTTTTAAACGCCGGGGTGATGGAGAACGGGTTGGTGAGTCCGACGGACGAGGGGACGCCGCAGGGCGGTCCCCTGTCGCCCCTGCTGTCGAATATCGTGCTGGACGACCTGGACAAGGAGCTTGAGCGGCGCGGTCATCGGTTCGTGCGGTACGCGGACGACGCAAACGTCTACGTCAGAAGCGAACGGGCCGGGCAGCGGGTGATGGATGGTGTCAGTTCCTTCATCACGAAGAGGCTCAAGCTCAAGGTGAACAGGGACAAGAGCGCGGTGGCCAAGGTGGGGACACGTGGATTCCTGGGTTTTAGCTTCCTGAACCCCAAGGAGCCGAGGCGGCGCATCGCGCCCAAGGCTCTTAAGCGGCTCAAGGAGCGGGTCCGGGGATTGACGCGCCGGACCCGGGGCGTAAGCATCGGACAGATGGTCAAGCAGCTTGCGACCTACCTGACCGGCTGGCGAGGATACTTCGCCTATTGCGAGACGCCTTCGGTGCTTCGGGGACTGGACTCGTGGGTCAGACGGCGGCTGCGTTGCGTCGTCTGGAAGCAGTGGAAGCGAGGTCGCACGCGGTTTGCGGAATTAAGGAAACGGGACGTGAACCGACACCTTGCGGCGAAAGCCGCCGGGAGCGCTCACGGCCCGTGGAACTTAAGCCGCAGCCCGGCCTTAAGCTTCGCGCTGCCCAATGCCTACTTCGACTCGCTCGGTCTTCCGACAATGGCGGCCCGGAGGATCGCTTAACCAACCGAACCGCCGTGTACGGACCCGTACGCACGGTGGTGTGACAGGGAAAGCGGGCGACCGCCTACCTATGTTAATTTAATTTTTCAAGTATTTCAACGCATTGACTTTTCCCTGTGCCTTTGATAGACAATCCTTTGCTTTATCCCCCAACATCCGCGGAGGTGCAGCCGATGAGCCGAAAGATCAACTTCAATGCCGGACCCGCCGCCCTTCCTCTCCCCGCGCTGGAACGAGCCCGCGACGAGCTGCTCGACTTCGCCGGGAGCGGCATGTCGGTTATGGAGCACAGCCACCGCGGCAAGGAATACGAGGCGGTTCACGACGAGGCCATCTCCCTCGTACGGGAGCTTCTGGGCGTCCCG
>DATBLU010000291.1:0-5714 GCA_036555205.1 Candidatus Deferrimicrobiaceae bacterium | reverse complement strand
GCTTCCCTTCGGTCCGCAATGTCGCTTTTCATCCCGTGAGCGAACCCCGCGGCCAGCGAGACGACGAACAGGAAGGCATAAACGAGAAGGTCGGAAAGCTCCATGGAAAACTCCTTCGCCGCGTCATTGACGGCGCCCCGTCCTTCGGAAATCGGCTCGGGGCTCGTGGTGAGTGGAAAGGAGCCGTTTAATGTATACAGTATACATTAATCCCCCGCGCCGGTCCACAAGTTTCCCGGTGCGGGGAATATATGATAATTTAAACCATCCGCGATGAAAGGACGGCAGACGATGGCCCGGGAATTCGAGCTGCATTCCTGCTTGACGGCCGCGGTCGCGGCGGCGGCCATCGCCTTTGCGCCCGGATTCTCCGCGGCGGAAACGATCAGGATTTCCGGAACTGGCAGCGGCATAACGACAATCCGGTTCCTCGGAGAAGCATACAGGCAAATTCGCCCGGAGATACGGTTCGCCGTCCTGCCGAGCATGGGGAGCAGCGGAGCGGTCAAGGCCGTCCTGGCGGGACGACTCGACATCGGGTTGAGCGGGCGATCCCTTACCGAGGGTGAACGCGCCCAGGGGGCCGTGGAAAAAAAATACGCCGTGACCCCCTTCGTGTTCGCCGTCAACAGGTCCGTCAAGACAGGCGGAATGACGGTTGAGGAAGTCGCGGATATCTACGCGGGAAAGCGGGACAGGTGGGAGAAGAGGAGCCGGATCCGGCTGGTGTTGCGGCCCCGGTCGGATTCGGATACCCCGGTGCTTAAAAGCATGTCGCCGGCCGTGAGCGAAGCGGTGGAGATCGCATTGCGCCGGGACGGAATGATCGTAGGGATGACCGACCAGGAGGCGGCGGACCTCATCCAGAAAATACCGGGCGCCTTCGGGGCGACGACGCTTTCGCTCGTAATATCCGAGAAGAGGCCGGTCCATGTTCTGGCGCTGGATGGAATCGTTCCGAGCGTGCGCACGATCGCCGACGGCTCCTACCCCTACAGCAAGACGCTGTACTTCGTCACCAGGAAAAATCCCCCTCTCGAGATCCGCCGCTTCATCGAATTCGTGCGCTCGCAGGCGGGGGCCGCTATCCTGATGAAGAACGGCCAGATGGCCTCGAAGTAGGAGGGGATGCCGCATGAACGTCCCCAGGAGGGAAATAACCCGAGCGATCGACTGGATTGCAGGCATTGCCGTGGTCATCCTGGTGGTGGCCATACCGTCCGGTTACTTCACTATAGCCTGGAAGTCGCAAGATGCCGCCCTCAGGACCGAGGTGGAGATCTTCGCGCATGAGGTGTCGAACCTCGTAAACAACAATCCGGACATGTGGGAGTACGAGGTGGTTCGGCTGGAAGGGCTTTTATCGGATCAGCCGGGAATGGGGCACCAGGAGTCACGCCGGGTCTTCGACCGCGAAGGTAGGATAGTGGCGGAACGTATGGAAAATGTCTCCACCCCGGTAATGAGGCGTTCGCACCCCGTCATGGATGCCGGCGTCCCCGTAGGACACCTGGAGATCGGGCGGTCGATACGGCCGATGATCATAAACACGCTGGTCCTTGCATTCACCGGGGCCGCGCTCGGCGCCGCCTTGTTCTTCCTCCTCCGGATCTACCCGATGTCGGCGCTCCGCAATACCCTCGACATGCTGTCTCGCGAAAAGGGGCGCGCCAAGATCACGCTCGATACCATCGAGGAAGGCGTCATCACGGTCGACCCGGAGGATCGGATCGTCCTCGTAAACCGCGCCGCGGGCGACATGACCGGCTGGCCGCAGGCCGAGGCATCCGGAAGGCCGATAGGCGAGGTATTTTGCCGGGACGGGGACGTTCTCGCCGGGCGGGACGGATCCCGGCGACTGGTCGAGGCCGGCACTTCCCAGATCCTCGACGACCGCGGCAAGCCCATCGGCGCCGTCCTCGTCTTCAGGGACGTGACGGAAAAGGCGTTGATCGAGGCGGAGCTGCTCAAGTCGCAGAAGCTGGAGTCCCTCGGCATCCTGGCGGCCGGGATCGCACACGAGATCCGGAACCCGCTCTCCGGGATCAACATCAGCATCTCGAGCGTCGAGCACGTATGCGCGCAGTCGTCGGAGATGGAGCCGGATATCAAAGAGAAGATGCGGATAATCACGGAACAGATGAAGTCCGCCGCGACGAAGATCGGGGCGGTCGTTCAGCGCGTCATGGATTTTTCCAGGCCGACTCCCCCCCGCATGGAGATCATCAACCTGAACGATCCCATTGCGGAGGCGATCCGCATGACTTCGTCCACCTTGCGGAAAAAGGAGATCGAGGTCCACAAGGACCTGGCCCCGGACCTTCCGAAGTGCCGCGCCGACTCCGGACTGATCGAGCAGGTGCTCGTCAACCTCATCACAAATGCCTACCAGGCGATGGAAAGGATGGAAGGGCCGAAGCACCTGGAGATCGCCTCCGCCGTTCAGGACGGCAGGGTGGTCATACGCGTCTCCGACTCCGGGCCGGGGGTTCCGTCGCCCCTCGCGGCGAAAATTTTCGATCCTTTTTTCACGACCCGCAAAGAAGGGTCCGGGATCGGCCTGAGCTTCAGTTACCGGATCATCGCGGATCACGGCGGGACGTTGCGTGTCGACGCGAGCAAATGGGGCGGAGCGGAGTTCCGGATAGAGCTCCCCGGAACGGCGGAAGGGAGCCCGGCATGATCGTCTATTCCCTTTTCATAGTCGACGACGAGGACACCATACGCCGGACCTTGTCGATCGCCTTGGACGGGAGATACAAGCTTGCGGACTTCGGTGACGCGGAAAGCGCCATAGAGGCCGCAAAGACCGATCCGCCGGACCTTGTCCTTCTAGACATAGGACTCCCGGGGATGAGCGGCATAGAGGCGCTGCCGGTCTTCAAGCGGATGAACCCGGCCGTCCTGGTAATCGTCATCACCGCCTACGAGGACGTCAAAAGCGTCGTGGCGGCGATGAAGCACGGCGCATACGACTATGTGGTGAAGCCGTTGAACCTGGATACGCTCGAGGTAAGCATCCGGAACGCGCTGGAATCGATCAAGCTGAAAAAAGAGGTCCAGCTTCTCCAGGAGCGGTATCTCAGGGAAAACCTGCCGTGCTTCATGGGGGAAAGCGACACTATCCAGGACGTGATGGATTACGTGGGTAAGATCGCCGGCAGCCCGGATACTCCCGTGCTCATAATGGGTGAAACGGGAACCGGCAAGGAGCTGATCGCGAGCGCGATCCACTACAGGAGCCCGAATTTCCACGGACCCCTCGTAAGCGTGAACTGCGCCGCCATTCCGAGGGAGCTCATAGAGAGCGAGCTTTTCGGCTACGAGAAGGGGGCATTCAGCGGGGCAAGCGCCTCGGGGAAGAAGGGGCTTGTGGAGCAGGCGGAAGGGGGGACGCTGTTCCTGGACGAGGTCGGCGACTTGAGCCTCGAAGCGCAGGCCAAGCTTCTGCGCTTTCTCGAAGAGGGGGAATATTACCGCGTGGGGGGCACAAGGAAGTTCACTGTCCGCGCCCGGGTCGTTTCCGCAACGAATAAAAACCTGGAAGATCTCATAGCGAAAGGCCTTTTTCGGGAGGATCTCTATTATCGCCTGGCGGTCACGCGGGTGGAGGTGCCGTCGCTTACGGCGCGCAGGGACGACATCGTTCCCATAGCGATGACGTTTCTTCTGGAGTTCAGCCGGAAGTTCGACAAGCCGTTCACCGGGTTCTCCCGGGATGCCCGGGAGGCGCTTAAAAATCACCGGTGGAAAGGAAATGTCCGGGAGCTCAGGAACTTCGTGGAACGGGGCGTCCTGGTGGGTAAAGGGACCGAGCTTACATCGGAGGACCTGGGACTTGAAGAGCGCACGGCCTCCCGGGAAGGCGAGCTTTCCGCGGATGAGGTTCTGCATCCCTACGTTCCGCCGGAGGGCGTCGACCTCCGGAAGGCGCACGATACTTTGGACAGGCACATTTTCCGGGAGGCGCTGCAAAAGACGGGGGGGAACGAAACCCAGGCGGCGCAACTCCTGCGGATGAACTACCATACGTTCAGGTACAGGAGGAAAAAACTGGGCCTGTGATGCCTGGCGTTACTCTAAAATTTTCCATATTGCGAAGTCTGACTGGAATATTTTCTACTTCCTGACGCTCAGTCGGTGCCTCCGTCTCTTTCTTGATTCCGTAACATGGCGATTTCACTGGGCGCCAAAACCCACCTCGCTCCGGCATATCTCCTGCAAATGGATTTATCGCCATTTCCGTGAAATGCGGTCCGCCGGATCCGCCCTTGAAGATATAGGGGGGGCGGCGGGCAAAAAGGGGGTGAGGGGCATGAAGAAGTACACGTACACGGTGTTGCTGGAGCGGGCGGAAAAAGGGGGATATCGCGCGTTTTGCCCGGCATTGACCGGATGCCGCGCCTACGGGGACACCAAGAAGGAGGCGATCCAGAACATCAAGCTCTCCATCAGGTATCGGATGGATGAATATGCCGCCAACGGGAAGGCGATACCCGTGGACTGCGACCAGCCGATGCAATAGCAGCAGCCGCCCCATGACGCCTAAGCGGAGCGGTTCTCAGCCAGTGCGCGCATCCTTGCTGCAAACCGAATCAAGCATTGGGGGAGAACATGATAAACAGTGCCGCGATAGTGCATGGTGAAGATTACCACCTGGTAAGCGTCTTCCTTACCTGCGTCTTGTGCGGGAATACCAAAGAGATAAGGGTGCGTCGCGAGAGGGAGCTTCCCCCGAAAATCTATTGGGAATGCCTCGACTGCCAGAAGCGCGATCGCCTGGTTGCACGCACGAGGCCGGTATGAGTCCCTCGCCGGATGCCTCGATCAAGAATCTTTACCGGGAATTGGACTTGAAAAACATTCTGCTCGTCGGGGACGACCCGTGGACCCGCGAGACCCTGTCGTTTTTTTTCCAGATCCAGGGGTGCCGCCTGGAATCCGCCTCTGGGGCACGGGAAGGCATCGCAGCGCTGTCGGCCGACAGGTTCGACATGATCCTCTGCGACTATTTGCTGCCGGACGGAGACGGGCTTTCGTTTCTGAAATTCAGCGGAAAAGTCGATCCCGGGGCCTTGAAGTTCCTGATAGCGGTGTCCCGGATCCCGCAGGTCTCCGAAGATGCCGCCAAGGCAGGAATCCACGACGTTATCGTCAAGCCGTTCATTATAGAAGCGCTTGAAGAATCGCTTAAGCAATACTTCCTGCGCACCCGCGGGCGCGGCCGCGAGGAAGTCACGGTGGAGTGAAAAAAAGTCCGGAGGCCATGAAGCAGCCATGGCCCCCGGAAAACATCTGTCGGACAGCTGTTCGGCGGTTACCGGCGGAATCCGCCGCCGCCGCCGTAATTGCCCCGCCGCGGGCCGGAGCCGTCGCGTGGCGTCTGCGGAAGGGCCTCGGAAACCTTGAGCGTCCTTCCGTCCATATCCGAGCTGTTCATCTTGCTGATGGCTTCGGCGGCCTCCTGCTGGGAACCCAGCTCGATGAAACCGAAACCCTTGCTGTGGCCCGTGTCCCGGTCCGTGATGATGGCGACCGATTCCACCGTGCCGAACTGCGAAAACGCTTCCTTCAGCGAATCCTCCGTTGCGGAAAAGGGAAGATTCCCGACGTACAATTTCTTGCCCATAAGACCTCCTTCAAGGCGGTAGGGCCGCAAAAGAGGTCATGAGCACTATTCTCGGGATCTCTTTGTCTGCGGACGTTTACGTACT
>DATBLU010000289.1:0-10041 GCA_036555205.1 Candidatus Deferrimicrobiaceae bacterium | reverse complement strand
GCCCGACGAGGGGTACGGGAAGAAGCATCTTCCTTTTCGCATCACGATGTTCTCGGAGAGGGGGCGGAACATCGTCCTCTCCCGCCGCGTGCTCCTGGAGGAGCAGGCCATGGCGGAACGGCAGGCGCAGCGCGCCTCGCTACGCGAAGGGATGACGGTCAAGGGCACGGTGACCTCGATCCGCGAATTCGGAGCCTTCGTGGACGCCGGGGGGATTGAAGGGCTGATCCCCGTCTCCGAGATCGGATGGGGCCGCACCGAGGACATCCGGGACGTTCTCGCAGTAGGCCAGGAGTTGGAGGTGGCCATCACCAGGCTCGACTGGGTCAAGGATCGATTCACCTTCAGCCTTAAGGCCATGCTCGCCGACCCGTGGGAAACGGCGCCGGAAAAGTTCCCCGAAGGATCGGTGCACGTGGGGAAGGTGGCAAGGATCGCCAACTTCGGCGCCTTCGTTACGCTGGGACCGGGAGTGGACGGTCTGCTTCACATTTCGAAGCTGGGGGGCGCGAAGCGTCTGAAGCACCCCGGGGAATCCCTCCAGGTCGGCCAGGCCGTGGAGGTCAGGGTCGAGAACGTGGATATTCCGGGCCGGCGCCTGTCGTTGGCCCTTGCCGCCGCTGCGGACGAGGCCATGGAGGCTGAAGTGGATTTCGGGGAATATGCCGAGCCGAAGCCGCCCGAGGTGGGGTTGCTGGGCGAGCTCCTCAAGGCGAAGCTGGCCGAGAAGGAGAAAAAGTAGTCATCGCCGCGACGCCGGTGGGTGCGCTATCCCTATCGACGGAGGAATCGATGGATGCGGATGCGATGCGCAGCCGCTGCGCCTGGCCGGGAAGCGACCCGCTGTGCCTGGCCTATCACGACCTCGAATGGGGCGTGCCGGTCCACGACGACCGGCTCCTGTTCGAATTCCTGACGCTGGAGGGCGCCCAGGCCGGATTGTCTTGGATCACCATCCTGCGCAAGAGGGAGGCCTACCGCAAAGCATTCGCCGGATTCGATCCTGAAGCGGTGGCTCGGTTCGACCGGTCGAAGGTGGCGCGGCTTTTGGCCAACGAGGGCATCGTCCGCAACCGGCTGAAGGTTGAATCCGCCATCTCCAATGCCCGGGCATTCCTTAAGATCCAGGAGGAGTTCGGCTCCTTCGACGCTTACCAGTGGCGTTTCGTGGGAGGCCGGCCGCTCCGGAACGCGTGGAAACGCATGCGGGATATTCCGGCCAGCACCCCGATTTCCGATGCTCTGAGTTGCGACCTTAAGAAGCGCGGTTTCCGATTTGTAGGCAGCACCATCTGTTACGCCCATATGCAGGCGGTGGGAATGGTCAACGATCACACGGTGGACTGTTTCCGCTGGAGGGAACTGGGACGACCCGGTTTTGCGTATTAAAACAATTACCATTAAAGATTCCGCGATATTTCCGCGATAAAATCCACATGGATGCCGTCTCAATGGAGTCCCTTTTCGCCGTCATCGATGAAACGGGCGAGCAGGCGGTTCTGGTCTCCGTCCCCGACATGAGAATCGTCCACGCGAATCGCGACTATCTCGCCGCGGTCGGCATTGGGTTGGAGGAAGCGAAGGGACTTTGCTGCCATTCGGTGAGCCACCACCTGGACCACCCGTGCGACAGCGACGGCCACAAGTGCCCGGTGAGAATCTCGAAGGAAACCGGGGATCCCGCTTCGGCTGTCCACCTCCACCAAGGGAAAAACGGCGAGGAAGTGCTTGTGGACGTCTCCTCCCGCCCTATCCGGGACGGTTCCGGGAAGATCACCCATGTGCTGGAAATCATCCGTCGAAACGACGAGCAGAGAAGGCTACACGAAGACCTGAAGCGAAAGACCGGGTTCCTCGAAAATCTCCTCCATACCTGTCCCGAGGGAATAATCGGCAATGACATGAAGGGGAACATCTTCCTTTTCAACGAGGGTGCCGAGCGGATCTTCGGATACTCGCGGGCCGAGGTGATAGGGAAGATAAAGGCGAGAGACCTTTATCCCCCCGGCGGTGCGCGCGAAGTGAGAGACAGGGCATACTCCGAAAGCTACGGCGGGCCCGGGCGGCTGGTGGACTTCGAGACGTGCATCGTGGACAAGAACGGGATCAGGATACCCATCCGCCTTTGCTGCACCGTCATCAGGAAGGAGAACGGCGAGGACTCGGGTTTCATAGGGTTTTTCACGGACATAAAGGAGCGCAAGGCGATGGAGGAAAGCCTGCGAACGCTCTCCATCACCGACGGCCTTACCGGACTGTACAACCGGCGCCACTTCCAGTCTTTGGCGATAAAGGAGATGGAAAGGATCTGCCGGAGCAAGGGCCACTCCTGCCTGCTCATCATCGATGTGGATCACTTCAAGAGGTACAACGACGCTTACGGCCACGCGGAGGGAGACATAGTACTTAAGTCCCTGGCATGCATGATTACGAAGTCCTTCCGGGCTGCGGACACCGGCTTCCGGTTCGGAGGCGAGGAGTTCGCCGTCCTGCTCCCCGACACCGCTGCCGAGCATTCGCTATTGCCCGCCGAGAGGCTCCGTGCGCAATTCGCCGCGATCCCGTTCCTGCCCGCGGGCGGCAAGGGACCGGTGAGAGTTACTATCTCGATCGGCATCTCCGAGTTGATCGCCGGCCGCAGCCTGGACGATGTGGTGCGGCTCGCCGACGCCGCCATGTACGAGGCAAAGAGTCGGGGCAGAAACTGCACCGTCATTTTGGATACCGGCTTCCCGGTGGGCCCTTAAGAACGCATCTTCCCGGCAACCCCGAATCAGCGCGAACGATGCGCCATCCCGCCCAGCGTCTCCAGCGCCTGCTCGGTCCGCTCCGACCAGAATGCTGCATTTAGCCGGATGCAGTTCCGGTACCGGTCGCCCGTTGCGGTGAACAGCGTTCCGGGGGCTATGCTGATTCCCGCCTTCAGTGCCTCCTCGTAGAGGCGGAAGGCATCGACCCCTTCTGTCATCTCCACCCAAAGAACGAATCCTCCCTTGGGGTGAGTGACGCGCGTCCCCAATGGGAAATGGCGGCCTACGGCATCCCGGACCCGGGCGACCTGCCTGCTGTAGATGCGGCGGATGGTGCGCAAGTGGTGATCGTAGCCGCCGTTAATCAGGAATTCCGCGATCGCGAGCTGTGTAGGCGTTGCGGTGGCGATGTTGAACAGGGCCTTGAGCTGCTGGACCTTGCGCTGATACCTTCCGGGGACGATCCAGCCGACCCGATAGCCGGGGGCGAGGGTCTTGGAGAAGGAGGAGCAGTACAGGACGAGCCCCTTCTCGTCGTACGCCTTTACCGCCGAGGGACGAACCGAATCGAAGGCCAGGTCGCCGTAAACATCGTCCTCGATTAGCGGGATGTCGTGTTGCGCCAGCAGCGCGACCAGCTCACGCTTCTTGTCATCTGGCATTACGCTTCCTAGCGGATTGTTGAAGTTCGAGATGATGAGGCATGCATGAACCGGGTTGTTTCTGATCGCGTAGCCCAGCACGTCGATGCTCATCCCCTCCTTAGGAGTGGAGGGGATCTCAAGGACCTTGAGCCCCATCCACTGGATGGAGTGGAGGAACGTGTAATAGACGGGAGACGCGATGGCGACGGTATCGCCCGGGCGGCAGGTCGCCTGCAACGCGAGCGTCACCGCCTCCACGCACCCCGATGTGACGACGATTTCCTCGGGCGCCGGAGTGCACCCGTAGTTGAGGGCGCGCTTGGCTATCTGCGTGCGCAGCCGCTGGGTCCCGCGCGGCCCCGTATAGGAAACGCTCTGGATGCGGAACCGCCGCGCTTCCGTGGCGAGCATCCGGTTCAGCTTGTCGATCGGCAGCAGATCGGGATTCGGGACGCCGCCCCCGAGCGGAACCATTGAAGGGTCGGTCAGGGATCGTATGACCTTCATGGGGAGCTCTTCGACGGACACGCAGCACGGCGCCGGTTCCTCTTCCGGCTTCCTCTCCGGGACATCGGCCCCGGGTTCCAGGACCCTGCTGCGGACGTAGTAGCCCGACTGGGGGCGGGCCTCGACCATTCCCTGGTTTTCAAGCTGCGCGTACGCCCCCATGACCGTGTTGACGCTTACCTGCATCTGTCGGCTCATCTCCCTGATCGACGGTATCCGCTCCCCGGGCCGATAGGTCCCCTGCTCGATAAGGCCCCCGACCTTCGCCGCGATTTCTTCGTAAAGAGGCATATTCTCTCCGTTCATTCGCCGGATAGCGCTTGTGGTTATTCGATTCTAAACCGGTTTTACCCTTGGTACAGATACAATTTTACGCATTTAACATGGGTACAGTCAGGTTCATCCGGTAACTGTTCCTCTCGTAAAACTGAAGCGTTGTGTCTGTTCTCGCTCCTGGATAACCCTCATACTTGCAATCACTTGCGAAGATCCGGCCGAGCGCGCCGACCTGTTCTTCGCCAAAAAACCGGAGGTAAAGGAAAATGGGCATGAACGACAAGATCAAGGAACTTGTAGCAGTGGGTGCGTCAATCACCGCGAACTGCCAGCCCTGTCTGCAGTACCACACCAACAAGGCGCTCGAATTCGGGGCGGAGGCGGGGGAAGTGGCGGAGGCGATCGAGATGGGAAAGCGGGTCCGAAAAGGGGCATCGGCCAAGATGGACGAATTCTCATCGAGCGTGAAGGAGACCGTCTCCGCTCCGGCTGCGGAGAAGAAATCGGGCTGCTGCGGTTGGTAGCGGCCTGCAGGCGCGACTGCGGAAGGAGCAGGAATACCGCTCCTTCCGCAGGCCGACCCGAAAGGGCGGATGTAAAAGGGGGCGATATGAACGCAACGGTCAGAAACGATGTGGAAGTAAAAAGCGTCACGGCTTGGCGGGCGATTGGCCTGCTGTTCGAAAACTGCAATTGCCAGCTTGTCTGCCCGGGGCACATTTCGTTCAAGCAGCTGTGCACGCACGAACGCTGCATCGGCGCCTGGGCGATCCATATCGAGGAAGGCCGGTACGGGGACGTTGTCCTGGACGGTCTTGATATTGTTATCGTCTGGGACTCGCCGCAGCACATGATAGCAGGCGGCTGGACCGAGTTGTTTCTCGTCGGCGAACAGGCCGGCCATGCCCAGCGGGAAGCGCTGGAAACGATCTTCTCCGGGAAAGCAGGCGGACCCTGGGAGGTGCTTGCGCGCTTCGTCGCCAAACGTATGCCTACCCGCTACGTTCCGCTACGGTTCGAAGATGCCGGACGCCAAAAACGGATGGTTGCAGAGGATCTGTTCGACATGGCGGTCGAGGCGATCCGTGGAAAGGACAAGAGCCGGGAGGTGTCGCTGGAAAACGCCTTCAACCAGATCCATGCCCCGACACAGGTGCTCGCCCTTGGCCGGTCGCGCCTTTCTTCCCCGGATTTCAGCTTCGAGATGGAGGGATCGCATGCCCTCTACTCACGGTTCTCCTGGGAGGTCATGTAATTCATGGCGCGCTCCGATCCGCTTGCCGCAGCGATACGGCGAGACCGGGCAATCCTGCTTGTCACGCTGATCGGTCTGGGCGGATTGGCCTGGGCGTTCATGATCCGTATGTCCGCGGCGATGGGGGATGGGCATTCGTGCCATGTCATGGCGTCGCCGCTTGTGGGTCCGTGGGGAGGCCCGGAGATCTTGATGGCATTTTCAATGTGGATGGCGATGATGGTCGCCATGATGCTTCCGATCGTCACCCCGTGGCTTCTTGTGCTTTCCGGGACAAAGCGGGAAAAGGATCCCGGCGCGTTTCCGTTGAGCACGGCAGGATTCTTCCTGTTGGGTTACGCCGTTATATGGGTGGCCTACAGCGCGCTGGCGACGCTGGGGCAGTGGGGATTGGGCGCCGCAGCCCTCCTTTCCCCGGCACTCGTCGGAACGAGTCCGGTAGTGGGGGGAGTGCTTCTCCTGGCGGCCGGGATCTACCAGTGGACACCATGGAGGGACGCCTGCATGACCCATTGCCGTTCTCCCCTGGGATTCTTCGCAACTTCGTGGAAGGAGGGGCGCCGGGGCGCCTTCACGATGGGGTTGCGTCACGGACTCTATTGCGTCGGGTGCTGTTGGGCGCTCATGGCTCTCTCCTTCGTGTTCGGCGTAATGAATCTCCTGTGGATGGCGGGTCTCACGGTTTTCCTGCTCGCGGAAAAGGTCACTTCCTGGGGGCCGTGGTTCGGCAAGGCGGCCGGGGCGATCCTCGCGGGATACGGATTGTGGATGCTTGTCCGACCGGTATTATAATTTCCGGGATCCGGCATCGGCGATTTCCGGGAAGTCGCGGAGAGGTTGCAGAAGTTTTTCGGGCGGTCGTGAAAGGTTTAAGCGTGAAGAATACGATGCGGGGGAGGGGGTACCGGTGATCTAGGAAAAAGAGCGCCCCTTCCCCGAGGAATCAGGAAAAGAGCGCCCAATTGCGGAAAACCGCGCCTAGTGCCTTGGAATGCCACCGGCAAACCATCCCCCGTTGGCCGCGTTGCGGATCAGGAGCACGGGGCTTTCGCATTCGCCCTCGGGCGCAGGCGTCAGAACGTCGTCTATGCGAAAATCGCCGTTTGCCTCGAGCGGAACCCCGGCAAGAGATGTGTTGCGCTGCACGAACGGCGCCGAGGTTTCGCAAATCAGCGTGGTGTCGGGGGTTGCGGGTGCATTGAAACGCGGCTCCGAAATGCAGGATCATACGGAGGGGATTCATGGCGATGGAGTTTGGAAGAAGAATATTTCTGCAGATCCTTTCGGTTGCGGCCGCCGCCCTCGGACCATTACGGGGCGCGTACGGCGCGGATGTTCCACGGAAGGATTCCATGAAGAAGCTGGATCCCGGAAAGACGGCAGACCCGTACGTGCGCGGCGGGAAATCCCTCGTCGCGGCGGTGGGGGGGAAGGACCTGCCGTCGATGGTGCGGAAGGCGGTTTCCATGATTGGCGGATTCGGTCCGCTCGCCCTCAGGGGGAAGAGCGTTCTCGTGAAGCCGAACGTCGTCGGCGCCAACAGGCATCCGACGACCACGAACCCGGCGGTCGTTTCGGAGGTGGCCAGGGCGCTCTACGAGGAAGGGGCCGGGAAGGTTTTAGTGGGCGACATGTCCGCCCTCGTCCGGGGTTCGACGAAAAGGAACATGGAGCGGACCGGGATGCTCGCTGCGGCCCGCGACGCCGGGGCGGAGCCGATATTCTTCGAGGACCACAAGTGGGTGAAGGTCAAGATCGACGGAAAATACATGAAGGAGGTATCGGTCACCGAATGGATGTTCAAGGTGGACAAGGTGGTGAACCTTCCGGTGATCAAGACGCACGAATACGCCGGCTATTCGATCTGCCTGAAGAACTTCGTCGGCGCCACCCACCTGAGCCAGAGGCCTTATCTCGTGAACCCGCTCCACTGGGAGGAGGTTGTGGCGGAACTCAACCTGGCCTACCGTCCTGACCTCAACATCGCGGACGGCACGATGGTGATGGTGGAGGGCGGCCCATGGGAGGGCAGGGCGGAGGAGGCGGGCCTTATTCTTGCGAGCGGCGACCGGGTCGCCTGCGATGTCGTAGGGCTTGCGATAATCAAGGCCTACGGCCGGTGGAAGCGGCTTCTCTCCACGTCCCCCTGGGAGATGGGACAGGTGAAAAGGGCGGTGGAACTCGGACTTGGATCGGCAAACCGGCAGGAGATGGACCTTGTCGCGGCTTCCCTCGACGGCAGTCCCGCGTTCGATGCCTTGATGGGGAAAGTGAAGTCCTTTATTTCCTCCTGACGAAGATCTGCGTGAAGTACCAGCCGCCCCGGGCATCGCGTGCGATTCCCACGCCGGTCAGGTCATGGCGGCCCTCGATGTTTTCACGGTGCCTTTGGCTTCCCAGCCACCCCGACACGGCGGCCCGCACGGTTTCGGAGCGCGGGTAGTCGTTGAAGCCGACGTTCTCGGCGATTCCCTTCAACGGGATCGTTTTCGATATTTTACGCTGCCTCGCTTCGAATCCGTCGTGGCCGGGCGGGACCCGTCCGTCCGCCATGTCCTTGCTGTGGCGGCGGGCGACCGCGGCGATTCGGGCGTCGTAGGCGAGGGGAGCAAGACCCATGGTCCTGCGATGTTCATTGACGAGTTTGTGCGTCCTCGATTCAAGCGCACCCGCGGCTGCGGGCGGATGGTCCGGCGTTCCTGCCGGCGCGGAACACGGAACCGCGAATAAGATGAAAGCCGTCAACAGCAACCCGGCGCCGAGGAAACCTGCGCCGACGGCGATGCGGGCCGGTCGAGTCATATATATGGGAGACATCGTCGAGTCGAAGGATTCTCGTGGAAGGCGTTTTCTGGAATAATGTTCATTATCCGGCACCCCAATACTTCCCGTGGAGGTCGAAGATGAAGCGATTCCTCGTTGTGCTCGGCATCCTCATGTTCGCCGCAACCATCGCGCTCGCCGCCGGCCCGAAGGACTACCAGGTGACGGGGCCGGTGCTCGAGGTAAAGGACGACGTCGTAGTCGTCCAGAAGGGGAAGGACAAGTGGGAGATCGCCCGTGACAAGGACACGAAAGTCACGGGGGACCTGAAGGTCGGCTCCAAGGTTACGATCATGTACAAGATGAAGGCGACGAGCATAGAGGCCAAGGAGGAGAAAAAGAAGGGGGCGACCAAGAAATAGCGCGGTGCCAGGACCTGGGCTACCTCCTTCCGCCGAGGATGGAGCCCAGGACCCCCCGGATGATCTGGCGCCCGATCTGGCTGCCGATGGCGTGGGCGGCGCTCTTCGCCGCCGCCGTGAACAGGTCTCCGGTCTGGGAGCGCGGAGCGGCGCGCCGGCCTGCCGGCGTCGGTGGAGCCTCCGCTTCAGGCGCTTCCCGCTCGGCCTTGGCCTTGAGAGTTTCGTAAGCGGATTCCCGGTCGACCGCGCGCTCGTAGTGCCCGGCGAGCACGGAATCCTTTATGACCCGGGCGCGCTCCTCGCCTGTTAAGGGCGCAAGCCTGCTCATAGGAGGGTACACCAACGCCCGCTCCACGACTGTGGGAGTCCCCTTCTCGTCGAGGACGGAGACGAGCGCTTCCCCGACGGACAACTCCGTGATCGCTTTAACCGAATCAAGCTTGGGATTCTGCCGGAATGTCTCCGCCGCCACCTTCACGGCCCGCTGATCCTTCGGGGTGAACGCCCGGAGGGCGTGCTGGACACGGTTGCCGAGCTGGCCCAGGACGCTTTCGGGAAGATCGAGCGGATTCTGGGTCACGAAGTAAACCCCCACCCCCTTGGAACGGATGAGCCTTACCACCTGCTCGATCTTGTCAGTGAGCGCCTTCGGCGCGTCCTCGAAGAGCAGGTGGGCCTCGTCGAAGAAGAACACCAGCGTCGGCTTCCCGGGATCGCCCACCTCGGGGAGATTCTCGAAGAGTTCCGAAAGCAGGAAGAGGAGGAAGGTGGCGTACAGTTTCGGCGACTGCATCAGCTTGTCCGCGGCGAGGATGTTGATCACCCCCCTGCCGGAAGCGTCCGTCTGCAGGAAATCCTTTAGTTCTATCGCCGGTTCGCCGAAGAACCTGTCCGCGCCCTGCTGTTCCAGGGCCAAGAGGTTCCGCTGGATCGCTCCGATGCTCGCCGCCGAAATGTTCCCGTACCCGGTCCGGAACCGATCCGCGTTCTCCCCGGTGAACTGGAGCATTGAACGAAGGTCCTTGAGATCCAGCAGCAGAAGCCCGTTGTCGTCGGCGATCTTGAAGACAATGGATAGGACGCCCGACTGGATCTCATTAAGGTTCAGGATCCGCCCGAGGAGGAGGGGGCCCATCTCGGAGATCGTGGCCCGGACGGGGTGTCCCTGTTCCCCGTAAAGGTCCCAGAATGCGACCGGGCGGCCTTCGTACTTGAATCCGTCAAGTCCGAACGACTTGACGCGCTCCGCCACCTTCGGGTGGTCTCCTCCGGGATGGGGAATTCCGGAGAGGTCGCCCTTTACGTCCGCGAGGAACACGGGAACCCCGATGCCGCTGAGCCGTTCGGCGATCACCCGCAGCGTGACGGTTTTTCCCGTTCCGGTCGCCCCCGCGACCAGGCCATGGCGGTTCGCCATTTCCGGA
>DATBLU010000286.1:0-7389 GCA_036555205.1 Candidatus Deferrimicrobiaceae bacterium | reverse complement strand
ACCAGGCTGGTGAACGCATGGGGAAAGTAGATCAGGGAGGCGAACACCGACAGCGAAATCCCGCCGCGCACCCCTTCCGAAAAGGCGGCGAACAGTATCGGCATGTAGTACAGCCGCCTGAGGACGTCGTGGACCCACCCGTGATGCGAGGGGGTCCGGTAATGGAGGACGGTTATCAGAAGGCAGGGAATCCACGCGGTGAGTATCATCCGGACAGAAAAGATCTGCCGGAGGTCGGAGATGATTCCATTCCGGAATGCGACGGCGGGATTTTCAGGCATCGCGTCGGATCCCGTGTTTCTCGATCCGGTAGACGAGGATATGGCGGGGCACGCGCAGGTAGGCGGCGGCATGCGTTATGTTGCCGCCCTTGATGCGCAGCGCCCGCTCTATCACCCTCTTCTCGAGGTCCACGAGCGACAGCCCTTCCGGCGGGAGCGGGGGCCACTCCTCTCCCGCCCTGGGCGCCGACGGAGGCAGGTCTTCAATAGAGACCTCGTTCCCGCCGCACAATATCGCCATCCGTTCGCACGCGTTCTTCAGCTCCCGGACATTTCCCGGCCAGGGGCGGGATTTCAACTCCTCCATCACGGCCGGCGGAACCGCGACATCGCGTCCCGCGCTCGCTTCCCCCATGAAATGTTCCACCAGCGGCGGGATGTCCTCCGGACGCTCGCGGAGGGGGGGAACCCGGATCTCGACGACGTTCAGCCTGTAGAACAGGTCCTCGCGGAACGTTCCCTCGCGGACTTTCTCCGGCAGGTCCCGGTTCGTAGCGGCGGCGATGCGGACGTCGACGGGGATGGGGTGGTCCCCCCCGACTACGTCCACCGACCGTTCCTGGAGGACCCGCAGCAGCTTGGCCTGGAGCTGGAGCGGGATTTCCCCCACCTCGTCGAGGAAGATCGTCCCACCGGCCGCCTGGCGGAACCGCCCCGCCCGATCCCGGACCGCCCCCGTGAACGCCCCGCGGGCGTGGCCGAAAAGCTCCGATTCCATCAGCTCTCCCGGAATCGCGGCGCAGTTGACCGTCACGAAAGGCCCCTCGGCGCGCCGCGACCGAACGTGTATGCGCCGGGCGACGACCTCCTTGCCCGTCCCGCTCTCCCCGGTGATGAGGATCGTGGCGTCCGACCCGGCCACCCGGTCCGCTATCGAGAGAACCTGCTTCATCGCGGGAGAGGCGCCGACGATTTCCCGCTCCACCCCGCTGGCGCGGATCCGCAGGTCGTGCACCTCTGCCGCAAGTCGCCGGCGCTCGAACGCCTTGCCCACGGAGAGAAGGAGCTGGTCGCGGTGGAACGGCTTCCCGATGAAGTCGTAAGCCCCTTCCTTCATCGCTTCCACCGCGGTCTCGACGTTCCCGAAAGCCGTGATGACAAGCACCGGGACGTCGGGCGCCTGCGAACGGACCCGGCGCAGCACATCGATCCCGGAAATGCCCGGCATCTTGACGTCTGTTACTACCAGGTCGAACCTCTCGGGGGAGAATGCTGCGAGCCCCTCCTGCCCGTCGGAGGCGGCGACCACCTCGTAGCCCGCCTTGCGAAGGTTGAAGAGGGCCACTTCGCGGCCCGCACGGTCGTCGTCTATGAAGAGAATGCGTCCCGCCATCGAGTTACCGCCGCGTTGTCGATGCACGACCAGTTTGCCCGTTTGAAGCCGATTTGTCTTTACGGATTATACCCTTGATGGCGCTACCGAGTCATTTGCAGGGCCCGGCTCGAAGGCTTCCCCTACCCTTTTACGCCGTATCTGTAATGAATCTGTAACCCCTTCCGTGGGAGAGTTGCGCAAGCGCGGGGCGATCGCTCCCCGGAGGATAACCATGAGCTCAGGAAAGAACGGCAAGATCGTGAACGATTTAAAGATGAGCGGCCCCGGAACGGAAGAAGGCGGGCATTCGCTGTTGACCGCGTTGAGCTACGCCGCATCCAAGGGGTACGCGGCTATCGTCGACATGCTGCTGCGGCAGGGCTCCCCCGTGGACGCAAGGGCGGAGGACGGCAGCACGGCCCTGATGTGGGCGGCTAGGCAGGGCCACCTGGGCACCGTGGCCGTGCTGATGAGATGGGGCGCGGACCCGGCCGCAACGGACGGCAAGGGGAAGAGCGCGGCCGACTACGCCTTGGAGAAAGGGCACAAGAATATCGTCTGTTTCCTTGCCGGGACCAAATCCGCCGAATAGCCGGAACAGCTCCCGGATCATCCCGACATATCGTTGCGCAACCGAAAGCGCCGCCCGAAACTTCGACATCTAATCATGGAAAAGACCGCGGAGGATCGAGGCGATGAACGGGACCGTCCGGCGCGTGCGCAAAGGGCACGTAATCGCGCTTGCGTTTTCATGCCTTTTCGCCGCCGCCGATGCGCAGGCTGCCGTCGCCTGGCCGCGGATTTCCCTTGTAGCGAAATACGCCGGTTTGTCGTTTCCCGTTCAGGTAACGAATGCGCGCGACGGGAGCGGAAACCTTTACGTTGTGGAGCAGGGAGGGCGCATCCGGCTCGTTAAAAACGGCTCCCTGCAGGCCACGCCGTTCCTCGACATCTCGGATCGCGTGCTTTTCGGAGGGGAGCAGGGGCTTTTGGGTCTCGCCTTCCCCCCGGGATATGCGGCGAAAGGGTACTTCTACGTTTACTACACGAGACCTGTCGACAATAACGTTGTCTCTAGATTCCGGTTGACGGCAAACCCCGAAGTGGCGGATCCGAACTCCGAGGAAATACTGATCGCCACACCCCAGCCTTTCGCCAACCACAACGGCGGCCAGGTAGCCTTCGGTCCGGACGGTTTCCTCTACATAAGCAAGGGGGACGGCGGCTCCGGGGGAGACCCGTTCAACAACGCGCAGAACCCGGCCTCGCTGCTGGGCAAGATCCTGCGGATCGACGTCGAATCCGCAGCGGATCCCGGCCTCCTCTATGCTATCCCGCCGACCAACCCGTTCGCACAGACGGCGGGCTTCCGCGGCGAAATCTGGGCCCTGGGTTTTCGCAACCCGTGGAGATTTTCCTTCGACCGGCAGACGGGCGACCTTTACATCGGAGACGTCGGGCAGGGTTCCTTCGAGGAGGTGGATTTCCAGCCGGCAGGAAGCCCGGGCGGCGAAAACTACGGTTGGAGGATCATGGAGGGCGCCCACTGTTTCGGCGACCCGGCATGCAGCCAGGCGGGACTTGTCCTTCCGGTTGCCGAATACGATCATGGCCAGGGCTGCTCGATCACCGGTGGATTCGTTTATCGGGGAACCGCTTATCCGCGGATGCAGGGGGTCTACCTCTACGCGGATTTCTGCACCGGCAATTTCTGGGGCCTTAAACGCGACGGCGCGGACTGGCGGAATGCGCTGCTGCTCTCCGAAGCCCACAACGTTTCCAGCTTCGGAGAGGACGAGGAGGGAAATCTTTTCGTCACGGATCTATCAAGCGGTTCGGTCCTTGAAATAATCGCGCCGAACAATCCTCCTGCGGCGCCCGCCCTTGTATCGCCGGCCGACGGGACGACAGGGGCGCCGACGACTCTTCCCTTCGAATGGAATCCGTCCGTGGACCCCGACGGAGACCAGGTAAGCTACCGATTCTTCCTTGGCACCGATCCCTCCTTTGCGGGAGTCGTCCCCGTTCCGGTGGCCCGTACGGGGGATAGGAAGACCGGGGGACCTTTCAAAATTTCCGGCATGCCTGCCTGGCTGCCCGTGGTCCTGTTCCTTTCGGGGATCATGTTCGCGATGAAATCCGCAAGGCTTGCAGGAGTCCTCTTTCTTGCGGGTATCCTGGTGACTTTCGGAATCGCCGGCTGCAGCGGCGGCGGGACTTCGGGATCGCCCGCCGCGGCTCCGGGCAACATCACCCACGTTGCTTCGGGGCTCGCGTCAGGCACGACCTATTACTGGAAGGTGGAAGCAGACGACGGCCTGGGCGCCGCCGCCAGCCCTACAAGAAGTTTCACGACGGGAATTTGAAAAGCGGACCAGCGGAGCGCGCGCTCCGCGGATCCGCTTTAACAATAATGACGCCTAAAGCTCCCTGAACCCGATCACGTAGCCGATATTGAAGCCGTACAGGTCCTCGTTGAGCGGCCTTCCGTCCGCCTCGGCATAAGGGTACATGAAATAGTTAAGCGGCTCTCCCTGCTGCGGCGGATTGAGCACAAGGTCTCGCCCGGTGCCGAAAGCGATCCGGTTTTCATCCACGGCGCCGAAATAATACTTTTTCAGGGGCTGCGCCTCCTTAAGCGTCATACTCTTTTCCAGGATCGCCTTCCGCACGTCGGCAGGGTCGACGACGACCCAGCCGTAGCCCGGCATGTAGAACTCGGCCCAGCAATGCTGCGCCTTTGTCATGTCGCCTTCCTTCCCCTTGGGCATGCGCATCCCGAACACTTCCCGAGCGGGAATTCCCTCCGCGCGCGCAAGCGTGACAAACACGGAGTGAATGTCCGCGCACTTGCCGCCCAGTTTGCGCAGGAGCACGTCGACTTCACCCAGTCCGCACCCCTTCACGTCCGGGTCACGGTACATGTTCTCGACGGTCCAATCGTAGATGGCGGCCGCTTTCGCAAGGGTTGTATTCTTCCCTTCGGTGATCCTGTCCGCGTACTCTTTGGCTGCGCCGCCGGTCGCTCCCGAACTGGTGGAGGCAAGAAAGATTTCAAACTCCCTCCCCGGGATCGCCGCGTCCTTGCCGGGGAATTTTTTCGTCACGACTTCCTTTCTGCTGACGCGGAACGTATAGGTCAGCGTCCTTCGGCTTGCGGTGCCGTACCACTCGGCGTGCAGGATGTTGTTGCCGAATTTCCCCTCCCGGTACACCCCCATGGAGGAGTAATTGCCGTTTATCATCACCTCGCTTATCTCCTGGTATTCATCCGACATCGGATAGGGGATCCAAAGATCAACGCGATTGGCGTCCGAGGGGGCGTTGAGATCGACCTTCACCGTGACTACGCCCTTTTTTTCCGCTGCCATGGACCCCTGCGGAAACGTCAGGAGGCAAACGATCGACAGCAGCCAGGCAAACGTTACCGAGAGACTGGCACGCTTCAGAAAGCCATTACGGGAAAGGCCGGATATGTGTATTCCATCGTACATTGGAAGCGACCTCCTTCAACGTGTAGTAAATCACGATGCGCTGCGTCTTCATCCCCCCGCCGACCGGCGGGGCGTCCGCCGCCTCATCGGGAGAGACGGAACGGACAGCGGGAATCCGCCAAGGAGATCACCCCCTTTCCATCGAAACCTTCAGGACGTCATTGTATCCGAAGGACCGTCATCCATATCGATCAGGAGGGAAAATAGCTCCGCCCGCGAGACGGAGTACTCCTTCCTGCAGAAATGGCACTCCACCCTGGCCGGTTCGCTTTTCCCGATAAGCTCGCCGATCTCGGTCTTGCCGAGCGCGGCGATCGCGTCGATCACCCGGTTTTTGGAGCACGGACAATGAAATGAAACCTCTTTCCGCTCGCGGATATCGATCGGCAGCCCCGCCGCCTCCTCCATGATCTCCCGCGGACCCATGCCGTCCAGTATCATCGCGCTCACCGGACGGATTTTCTTGAGGCGATTTTCGAGGCGTTCGATGGCATCCTCGCTCGCGCCGGGCATCGGGTGGACGAGGTAGCCTCCGGATGCCTTAACCGAATTGTCCGTGTCGACGTATACCCCGAGCGAAACCGCCGCTGGAATCTGTTCGGAGGCGTTCAGGTAATAGGCTAGGTCCATCGCGATCTCGCCGGTCTGCAAGGGGACGATGCCTCGATAATATTCCTTGAGACCCAGGTCCTTGATGACGTTCAGATATCCCTTGCCGACCGCCCTGCCGACGTCCAGTTTGCCGTCCCTCAGACCCAGGTGCACGTGAGGTCTCTTCACGTAGCCCCGGACGCGGCCAGCCGAGTCCGCTTCAGCGACGATGCCGTGGAGAGGTCCGTCGCCGGCCGCCTGAAGGATCACCTTCTGCCCGGCTTTAAGGAGGGATGAAAGCAGCAGGGCCCCGCTCATGACCCTTCCGAGGGCGGCGGAAGCGGTGGGGTAGGTGTCATGCACGGATTTCGCCGTCTCGACCGCGTCCGTGTCGACGAGGCCCACGACCAGCAATGGCTCATCCTTTGCGATTCCCTTCAGCAACCCGTCCATCGCCCCGTTCCACCTTCATGCAAAATGTTCGGCATTCCCGGACCGGTACATCCCGTCTTTTTTGATTCCCCGCCGGGGAACGGGATGCAGAGTAGAGCCGGATCATTTCGCCGCGCGCAGCATGGTGAGGACCTCTTCCAATTCTTCCCATGTCGTCGTCCGACCCAGGCTGAATCGGACTGCGCCCATTCCTTCTTCAGGAGGGACGCCCATCGCGCCGAGGACCGGGGAGAGGGTGACAGACCCGGCATGGCAGGCGGAGCCGGTGGACGCAGCCACGCCAGGAATTTTCGCAAGGATCTCCGCTCCGACCCGGCCGACGAAGTTGACGTTGAGTGTGTTGGGAAGCCGCTCCGTCGGATGGCCGTTGATTGTGACCCCGTTGCCGAAGATTTCCATGAGCCCCTCCCAAAACCGGTCGCGAAGCGCCTGAACCTGCGGCATCCCGATCCACTTTCGGGCTGCTTCACAGGCCGCCCCGAGCGCCACGGCGAGAAGGACATTCTCCGTCCCCGCCCTTCGGCCGGACTCGTGCCCCGCCCCGTGTACGAACGGCTCGATCCTCGTCCCCTCCCGGATGTAAAGCGCCCCGATCCCTTTCGGCGCATATACCTTGTGCCCGGCGACCGAGAGCAGGTCCGCGCCCAGCTCCTCAACGTCGGTCGATATCTTCCCGACGGACTGCGCCGCATCGGTGTGAAACGGAATCCCCGCTTCGCGGGCGATTGACGCAATCTCCGGAATCGGCTCGATCGTCCCCACCTCGTTGTTTGCGTGCATCACGGTTATGAGGACGGTTTTCGGCGTAACGGCCTTCCGCACGTATCCCGGGTTGACCATCCCATGACGGTCGACCGGAAGGACGGTCACCTTCGCTCCGAGCTTTTCGAGGAAGCGGCAGGGATTCAAAGTGGCCGGGTGCTCCACTGCCGTAGTGATGATGTGTTCACCCCTGTCACGGTTCGCGAAGAAGATCCCCTTAATGGCATGGTTGTTCGACTCGCTTCCCCCGCTGGTGAAGACGACCTCCGTCGGGTCGCAACCCAATAGTCCGGCCACCTGTCCGCGCGCTTTTTCCACCGCGTCTTTCGCGGGCACGCCCGCCCAGTGAAGGCTCGACGGGTTGCCGTAGTGATCCGTCAGGTATGGCCGCATCGCCTCGATCGCTTCCGGCGCTATCGGAGTGCTGGCGTTGAAATCCAGGTAGATCCGGCGGCTCATGGGTGCGCCTCCTCCTTCTTAAGCGTCTCTCCCA
>DATBLU010000283.1:0-3382 GCA_036555205.1 Candidatus Deferrimicrobiaceae bacterium | reverse complement strand
GCTTAAAAAACACCTGGCAATCAGCCACAACCTCGCCCCCAAGGATTACCGCAAGAAATTCAATATCCCCACGAAGACGCCGCTTGTGGCAAGGAGCTACTCCGAGGCGAAGAAAAAGATCGCCCAGAAGCTCGGACTGGCCGAGAAGCTCGCCGAAGGACGCAAGAAGCGCGGAAGGAAGTAAGCCTCCTCGATCGAACGGCGATCGTTTGCCCGCGCGGAAAGTCCTTCCGCGCGGGCTTTTTCTCGTCCCGGCGAACGGATTGCGAAAAATAAGTTTGAAACGATCCCCCCCGCGATTGCATTTATTTGTATATCACGGAGTTGATCCGCATGCCCCGCCGGGTTCGGCAGTTCGAAATTGTTGACCGCGAATTTCCCGCTTGATGCAAAATATGGAAACGCGACATTTCGCGTTTTCGCGCCTGGCTGATGTAAACCACCGACGAAAGGGGGCAATGAAATGCCTTATGCCGCGAAGGACTACGGGAAGCTCATCGGGATCGAAGGATTCAGCGATACTCTCCTTAAGAACCACTTCACGCTGTACCAGGGTTACGTGACTAATACGAACAAGCTGCAGGACATCCTCGGAGGGATGCTCTCCGAAGGAAAGACCACCGTGCCCGAATACGCCGAGCTGAAACGGCGGCTGGGGTGGGAGTGGAACGGGATGCGGCTGCACGAGTTCTATTTCGAGAACCTTGGAGGCAAGGGAGCGCTGGATCCGGGAAGCCGGCTCGGGAAAGCTCTCGCGGCGGAGTTCGGCAGCGTCGAAAAATGGGAGACCGATTTCCGCGCCGCGGGGGCGATGCGGGGGATCGGCTGGGTCGTCCTGTACCAGGACAACATCGGCGGGAGGCTCATAAACCAGTGGGTCAACGAGCACGACGTCGGGAATCCGGCCGGGGCGTCGCCGATCCTGGTGATGGACGTATTCGAGCACGCCTTCATGATCGACTACGGCCTCAAGCGGGCCGACTACATAGCTTCTTTCTTCAAGAATATCGACTGGAAGGCGGCGGAGGGTCGCCTGAGATAAAAGCAGGAATTTTCCGGCCGCCGGAGGGCGTTTCGGGCTATTCTGGGGATTCCTGGAATAGCCTTTTTTTATTGGGGGGGAGAACCCGGGGCCATGGATTACTACGCGCAGGGAAGCCTGGTCGCGGCGATCGTGGCGCTTGCGATCGCCGGCTACCTTCGCGTGTGGGCGAAGGACGACAAGGAGGCGCGCGCATTCGCGGACCTTTCGTTCATCATCTTCCTTTGGTGCCTCCCCGAATATCTCTGGAAGACGCTGGGATCGGATCTCCTGCATCGCGTTTCGCTCGCAGGGGCTCTCTTCATTCCTCCGTTCGCGCTTCGGTACAGCGGCTCGGCTGTAAGGACGCGCCCCAGGTGGTTCCCGGCCGCACTTATCGCGGGAATGTGGATAAGCGGGGCGTTTGCCCTTACGGTATTCAGCGACCGCCTCCTCGCCTCCGCCTGGTGGAACATCGCGGCCCTCCTGTATGTATATCCTTACCTTGGCTTGTGCCTCTATATAGTCGTGGCGCACGGCTTCCGCGCGAATCCTTCGTCGATAGAGCGCAAGAAATACCAGTTCCTGCTGGTCGGCGGCGGCATAGCGAGCCTCGTTGCGCCGCTCAACTTCCTGCCGGGCACCGGAGTTTACTTCCCCCCGCTCGCCGCCTTCGCGGTGCTGCTTTTCTTCTATTTCATGGCGACGGGGATCCTGCACCTCCACTTCTTCGAGCTGCCGGACATCGTCGGGAGGGGGATCATACTCGTGATCCAGGTTTTCGCCTTTGCCGTCGTTTTCGGCGTTCTCGAGGTCGCGTCGGGCCGCAAGTTCTGGTTCCCCCTGGCCGGGGTGTTCCTGATCTCGTTTTTCCTGCTGACGTTCTACCCGGTCCTGATGCGGAAGCTGGGCGGGATCTCGTCCGACCTGCTCGTACGGGAGTCGCGGGCCGTCCAGGCGAAGCTGGGAAATTTCGCCAAGAGCCTCGCGGAAGGCTCCTCGATTTCCGGCATAGCGCGGACAGTGGAGGAAGGACTGAAGCAGGTCCCTTTCGTCGCCGGCGCTTCGCTGTGGATACGGCCGGAAGGGGGGACCGACGAGGGGATCGGCGCGCTTCCTGTCCGCCAGGAGGAGTATCTCCGCGCGTTCAACCGGTTCGCCCGCCAGTTTCCCGCCCTCCGGTTCATGGAGCACGGCGGATCCCGGGCGGCCGACGTCGCCATCTGGGACGACACCTGGGACGCTTCCTACCCTGTATTCCTGAGGGGCGAGCTGGTCGGCGCCGCGATGTTCCACTGGAAGGACAAGTCGCCCTCGTTCCGGGAAATGGAGCTGTTGGCGCCTTTTCTCGACGGGATAGGCCTCGCGGTCGAGAACGTCAGGCAGAGGCAGCGGATCCAGCGGCGTGAGCATTTCGCCACCGTGGGCGAACTGGCCGCGGGACTGGCCCACGAGGTGCGGACCCCGGCCGGAGTGATCAAGGGGGCGGCGCAATACCTATCCCGCGAGGCAGCCTCGAAGGACCGCGAGTTCCTCGAGATCATAGTGGAGGAGGCGGACCGGCTGAACAGCGTCGTTACGGAGTTCCTCGAATACGCGCGGCCTGCGGACCGGACCCCTCTTTGGATCTCCTTGAGGGAACCGGTGGAGCGGGCGATGGCCAGGCTGCGCCGCGAGAGAGCGAAGGGGATCGAACGGATAGGCGCCCGACTTCACGCCTCCGACCCCGCTCCGAAGGTGAACGCCGATCCATCCGAGATAGAGCGGGTCGTCTTCAACCTGTTGACCAACGCGGTGGAGGCGATGCCCGAAGGGGGGGACCTGACCGTCCGCCTCTATGCGTCGGGAGGAGAGGCGCGGATAACCGTGGAGGACACGGGGACCGGGATCTCCGAGGAGGACCGGAAGCAGTTGTTCCGCCCGTTCTTCACAACCCGGGAGCGCGGCGTGGGCATGGGCCTTGCCATATGCCGCAGGATCGCGGAGGAGAACGGAGGTTCGATCGCCGTGGAAAGCGAGCCGGGCAAGGGGAGCCGCTTCACCATCAAGCTGCCGGGGGGTTGAGCCGTTGAACGGTAATATCCTTATAGCGGAGGACGACCGGAACCTGCGCAAGGTGCTGCGCGCGATGCTGGCGCGCGAGGGATACGAGGTCGCCGAGGCGGTCGACGGGGCGTCCGCCGCATCCTGGCTTGCCGCGAACCCGAACCGCGCCGACGTGCTCGTCTCGGACATCCGCATGCCCAAGATGGACGGGATCGCCCTCTTCCGGCACTGCCGGGACAGGCACCCCTCCCTACCGGTCATCCTGGTCACCGCCTACGGGACGATCGCGGATGCCGTGGAGGCGATCCGCTCCGG
>DATBLU010000275.1:0-1726 GCA_036555205.1 Candidatus Deferrimicrobiaceae bacterium | reverse complement strand
TCGGCGAGATCGGCCGAGAATCCCATCCCGGTCACCGTCTTCTGGAGGACCCAGCGGATGCTCTCGTCGTCGTCTGCGATCAGGACTTTCTTCAACTCGGCGGCTTCTTCCCGGGATCGACTGGAAGGGATATTTTAACCGTCGTTCCGGTCCCCCGCACGGACTTTATTTCAAGCTTGCCGCCGTGCCGGCTTATGGCCTGCCTTGCCATGACCAGCCCGAGGCCCGTGCCCCTGGCTTTCGTTGTGTAGAAGGGTAGGAGGGCCTTGCGGACATCCGCCTCCGACATGCCGGGGCCGGTGTCCGATATCGCGAGCTCGAGAAAAGACCGCTTTTTCCCCTTTCCCCGGCTCCAGCGGTAGCTGAAATTCATCCGGCCTTCGATCCGGATCGTCCCCTTGCGATCGATCGCCTCCACCGCGTTCTTGAGGATGTTCACGATCGCGCGGAAAATCGTGTCGGGATGGCCGGAGACGTCGGGGAGGCTCGGGTCCACCCGCAGCTCGAACGCGATCTCCTTGCCCTGGGCGCGGATCTCCGCGCTCAGGAGCTCCTCCGCCTGCCTCAACAGGGGGAGGAGAGGGAAAGGCCTCGTGGAAGGCGGGGATTTGCCCATTTCGAGCATCTTTTCCACCAGCCCGTTGATCCGTTCCGCCTCCCTTATGATCAGCCGGATCCCCTCCCTTCGCTCCTCCTCCGACGCTTCCCGCCGAAGGATCCATTGCCCCGCTCCGAGGATACCGCCCAGCGGATTCTTGATCTCATGGGCGATGCCGTAGGCGAGCATCTGCATCTCCTGCGCGCTCGACGCCGCCTGCTCTTCCTGTTCGACCATCGTGAGGATCTCCGCGGGCTTGATCGACAGCACCGCGCCGCTCGATTCCCTGGCGGGACCGTAGAGCGGAGAGGCCCCGATGATGACAGAAAGGGGAGGCAGCCCGGCGTTCCGGTGGGCCAGCTTGAGCTCGACGTCGAATCCCGTCACGGCGACGTTTTCCGTCAGGGCTTTCCGCGCGATGCGGGCGGCGGAGAGGCTTCCGCGGAACAGGGTCCGGTAGTGCCTTCCCTTGAGCGCCTGCGACGAACCCTGGAGAATTTCCTCCGCCGCGGGGTTCAGGTATACGAGTTTCCCGTCCCTGTCGAACACCAGGATCCCGATGTTGACCGATTCGAGCGTGTGCTGGAAGAGATCGCTCAAAAGAAGCGCCGTACGGCGGATCGGAATTCATCGAGCGTGGAAACCCGCACGAGTTCGCCGCGGAACGCCGCGGCGCCCGGAATCCCCCGGCTGTACCACGCAAGGTGCTTCCGCATCTCGAGTATCCCCGCGTCTCCCCGGCGGCGGTGCATCTCCTCCCCGTGCCGCAGGATCAGCTCTCCGCGGGACGAAGTGGGGGCGCCGGCGGGACGATGCGCGGCTCCCGGGCCGGCCGGGGCGAAAATCTCTCGCCGCATCTGCCCGAATATCCATGGATTTCCCAGGGCGGCGCGGCCGACCATCACCGCGTCGCACCCGGTTTTTTCGAACATCATGCAGGCGTCCGAAGCGGTGCGGACATCTCCGTTGCCGACGATCACCCGGTCGGGAAACTTATTTTTAAGCGCGGCTATCTGCGCCCAGTCGGCGCGGCCGGAGAACATCTGGCCGCGGCTGCGCGGGTGAAGTGTGACCGCGGAAGCTCCCGCCGCGAATACCTCCCTCGCCACTTCCAGGTAGGTCTCCGCA
>DATBLU010000263.1:0-4821 GCA_036555205.1 Candidatus Deferrimicrobiaceae bacterium | reverse complement strand
CTGCGCTTTCTCCCACCCCGGGATTTAGATTCGCCAATTTTTATAACGGAACATCCGCCTATGAGTTCCCTTCAAAATTTATGTACGTGTTGGATTAGGGGTTTCAGGGGTGGGTATCAATAATTGGGAAAATTTTTCCATTTCACGGGAGAGGCTATTTCACCGTTGCGCGGCCCGTGTATGCGAAGGAAGTAATATGTATATTGATTTTCATATGTTTTCATATTTTGAGCGGATTGCGTAACTCAGGTAAATTCGCTGGGTTGGATATATAATCCTGGGAATCATTTCCGGTAGGGTTTACGCCCACGAATTCGGGAACATCGATTTGAACCGGAAATTCCAGGAACGTTGCCGGTTTGCGTGCCCTGCGTCGTTGCACGGGGCCGGCGGAAGGACGTAAACTGAAAAAATGTGCAAGTGGACGAGGAGCTCGATGAAAACTTACGTTCTTGCGCTCGTCGCCGCTGCGGCGCTGGGCATGGCGTGTGCGTCCTGCCAGCGCGAGGCGCCGGCCGCTCGCGCGGGAGCCGGCGCCAAGGCGCAGGAGTCCCGCCAGGTGCGCGTCGCAGCGGTGGCGGAAGGCAAACTGCCGCGCACGGTCGTAGTAACCGGCACGCTCGCCGCCGACGAGGAGATCGCCGCGGGGTTCAAGGTCGCCGGCCGCGTGAGCGAAGTCGCGGTCGATCTCGGCAGCCGGATCCGGAAGGGGCAGGTCCTGGCGCGGCTGGATCCCACGGACTTCCGAATCCGCGTCGAGCAGGCCGAAGCGGCGCTGCGGCAGGTGCGCGCGGGATTGGGGCTCCCCCCGGACGGAACCGACGACCGCGTGGATTTGGAAAAGACGGCGCTGGTGCGCGAGGCGCGTGCGGTGCTCACCGAAGCGAGCCTTAACCGGGAACGAATGGCGCAGCTCCGGGAGAAGGACCTGATCGCCCGGGCGGAGTTCGATGCGGCCGTATCCCGGTTCATGGTCGCCGAGGGGCGCTACCAGGCCGCAGTCGAGGAAGTACGGAACCGCCAGGAGCTTCTCTCCGAACGGCGCTCGTCGCTCTCGCTGGCGCGGCAGCAGCTCGCCGACACCGTCCTGCACGCCCCCATCGACGGCGCAGTGCGGGAGCGCAGGGCTTCCGTGGGCGAGTTCCTCGCCGCGGGCGCGCCGGTGGTCCGGCTTGTCCGGATGCATCCCCTTCGCCTGCGGGTGGCCGTGCCGGAGCGCGATGCAGCCGCCGTCAGGATCGGGCAGCCGGTCCGGGTGCGCCCGGAGGGGGCCTCCGCCGAGCATTCGGGGCGCGTGGTCCGCCTGAGCCCCGCAATACAGGAGCAGAACCGGACGCTGGTCGTGGAAGCGGAGGTCGCGAACGCGGAAGGCAGGCTCCGCCCCGGATCGTTCGCGCGAGCGGAGATCGTCGTCGAGCCCGATCGCGCCGCGGTCCTCGTGCCGGCGACGGCGATCGTGACCTTCGCAGGAATCGAGAAAGTGTTCGGCGTCAAGGACGGCCTTGCCGTGGAGAAGCGTATACGTACCGGACGGCGCTCGGGCGATCGGGTGGAGGTCCTGGAGGGGCTTGCTTCCGGCGAGCAGGTCGTGGTCGATCCCGGCAACCTTGCCGGCGGGCTGCCGGTCACAGTGACTAAGTAGGCCGGGCATGCAGAAGCTCGCAGAAATCTGCATCCGGCGTCCCGTCTTTGCCGCCATGATCATACTCGCGCTGGTCGTGGTCGGGGCTTCCAGCTACGTTCGCTTGGGCGTAGACCGGTTCCCATCCGTAGACCTGCCCACCGTCTCGATCCGCACCCAGCTGCCCGGCGCGTCCACCGAAGAGATGGAGACCGAGATCTCCAAGCGGATCGAGGAAGCGGTCAACACCGTCGAAGGAATCGACGAGCTGCGGTCGATCTCGGGGCCGGGATCCTCCATCGTTATAGTCACCTTCAACCTCGATCGGAATATAGATACGGCGGCGCAGGACGTGCGGGACCGTGTCGCCACCGTCTTGCGCGACCTGCCCGAGGATGCGACCCCTCCGATAATCTCGAAGTTCGACAATGACCAGCAGCCGGTGGTGACCGTGGCCCTGGCCGGCGACAGGTCCCTGCGGGAGCTGACCGAACTGGCCGACAAGGTGGTCAAGGTCCGGCTGGAGAGATCGGCGGGCGTCGGCGAGGTGCGTATCGTGGGCGGGCTCGAACGCGCGGTGAACGTGTGGGTGGAAGCGGACCGGCTGGCGGCTTACGGCATCCCGATCACCGCGGTGCGGGACGCGATCGTCCGGCAGAACGCGGACGCGGCCGGCGGCAACGTCACCGGCAGCGCGCGGGAGGAGACTCTCCGGACGATCGGCCGGCTCGCCGACCCGCGTTCCTTCGACGACCTGGTCGTCGCCACGATCGCAGGCTCCCAGGTCCGCATCCGGGACGTGGGCCGGGCGGAGGACGGGACCAAGGAGCAGCGCTCCACGGCCAGGATCAACGGGGTCCCCACGGTGGTCCTCGAGGTGCGGCGCCAGTCCGGCGCCAATACCGTGGCCGTCATCGAGGGGGTCAGGAAAAGCATCGCCGCGGCCTCGAAGGAGCTGCCGGCGGGAATCGGCCTCACGATCGTCCAGGACCAGTCGCGCTACATCTACGCCGCCCTGCACGAGATCAACGTGCACCTGGTACTTGGAAGCATCCTGGCGTCGCTCGTCGTCTTCGCATTCATGAGGAGCTGGCGCTCGACGGCGATCGCCGCGGTGGCCATACCGGCGTCGGTGGTCTCGACCTTCGGCATGATGTGGGCGCTTAACTTCACGCTCAACAGCGTGACGATGCTTGCGCTTGTCCTTATGGTCGGAATCGTGATCGACGATGCGATCGTCGTCCTCGAGAATACTTTCCGGTTCGTGGAGGAGAAGCGGATGTCGCCGTTCGAGGCGGCGCGGGCGGCCACGGCCGACATCGGCCTGGCCGTGATGGCGACCACCTTCTCGCTGGTCGTCATCTTCATCCCGGTGTCCTTCATGTCGAGCATATCCGGCCGCTTCCTTTACCAGTTCGGCATCACGGCGGCCGTGGCGGTGATGGTCAGCCTGCTCGTCTCATTCACGCTGACGCCCATGATGAGCGCGCGGCTCCTCGGGGCAGAGGCGGGAGAACCAGGGGCCCCGGCGGGCGCCCCCCGTTCGCGCGGCGGGTTCTACCGGAGGCTCGACGAAGGATACGCGCGGGCGCTGTCCTTCGCCATGCGCCACCGTGTCGGCGTCGCCCTGCTGTCGCTGGGAGTCATCCTGTCGGCGGTCCCCCTGTACCTGCTGATCCGCCAGGACTACCTGCCGGCCAATGCGGACGAGGGGGAGTTCAACGTGACCATAAGCGCGCCCCAGGGAACGAGCCTGGCGAGCATGGACGGGATCATGAGCAGGATCGAGGGCGAAATAAGGGCGGTGTCCGGCGTTCGCCTGGTTCTCGCTACGACCGGAGGCGGGTTTCTGGGCTCCGTGAACGACGGGCGGGCCTACGTCCGGCTTGCTCCCCACGACGAGCGCGTCTTTTCGATCACCAGGATGGCGCGGTCGCTTTTTTCCGGCGATCCGCTCGCCGCGTTCCGCGGGAACGTCTCCCAGCGCGAGGTGATGCAGGACGTGCGGAACAGGCTTCGGAAATATCGAGACTTGAGGATCGCCGTCCGCAACATAGTCGGGTTCAACATCGGCGGGGGCAGCTTCGACGTGGACTTCGTCATCCGGGGGCCGGACCTCCAGGCGCTTTCGGGATACGCGGAACAACTGAGAGGCCGCTCGGAGACCCTGGGATTGCTCGATGCCGATACGACGCTCAAGCTCGACAAGCCCGAGCTGCGGGTACAGATCGACAGGGCTAGCGCCGCGGATCTTCGCGTCGATCCCGAGCGGGTGGGGACGGCGGTGCGCCTGATGGTCGGCGGAGATGATGAGGTCTCTCGCTTCCGCGACCCCGCCGTCAACGAGGATTACGACGTCCAGCTTCGGCTCCGCGAGGAGGACCGCACCAACCCTGAAGCGATCGGCCGGCTCTACGTATCAGGGGAGGGCGGCGGACTCGTCCAGCTTTCCAGCCTGGCGCGGATCGAGCGGGTGCCGAGCGCATCGCGGATCGACCGCCTCGACCGGCAGCGTGAAGTGCGCCTCCGGGCTTCGATCGCGCCCGGATTCGCATTGGCGGACCGGCTGGTTGCTCTCCGATCGGCGGTGGCCGGAATGGGCCTGCCGTCCGGCTATACGACGAGCATCTCCGGACGGGGGCGGGAACTGGAGCGGACGTTCGGCGAGTTCATCTGGGCCTTCGCTTTATCGATCGTCTTCATGTACATGATTCTAGCGTCGCAGTTCGAGAACCTGGTCCACCCGTTCACTATCCTGCTCTCCCTCCCGCTTTGCGTGCCCTTTGCGCTCCTGTCTATATGGCTCGCCGGCCACACCCTCAATCTTTATTCGGCCCTCGGGATCCTCGTGCTCTTCGGCGTGGTGAAGAAAAACGCCATCCTCCAGATCGACCACATGAATAACCTGCGGGCGGCCGGCATGGATCGGGCGGCGGCCATCCTGCAGGGGAACCGCGACCGGCTCCGGCCGATCCTCATGACCACGCTCACGTTCGTGGCCGGCATGATCCCCCTGGCCGTTGGCACCGGGCCCGGCGCCGAGGAGCGTCGCGTGATCGCCGTGGTCGTGATAGGCGGCCAGTCGCTCTCCCTGTTTCTCACGCTGCTTGCAACGCCGGTCGTCTACTCCTTCCTCGACGATCTGGGATTTGCGTTCCGTCGGGGGCGAAAAGCCGTGCCGGCGGTAAAGGCCTCCGCAC
>DATBLU010000190.1:0-8239 GCA_036555205.1 Candidatus Deferrimicrobiaceae bacterium | reverse complement strand
GAGATCGCGATCGAGCTGGCCGGCACGGCAAGGGTGACGTTGTGCACCCGCAGCCCCATGCGTTACTTCAGCGAGACGGGGGAGCTGGACGACATCCGGGGGTCGTCTGAAAGCATCCTGAAGGAGCTGATCAAGTTCGGGATCATTCACCTGCGCGAGGCCGACCCGGCAGCGTCGATCGGGCACCGCCGGGTGCGCTTCCTGTCGGGCGACGAGCGGGAATTCGACTGGATCATATGCGCGACCGGCTACCGGCCGAAATGGATCGACGTCGAGGGAGCCGGCCTGCAGGCGGACCGCGACGGATACCCGACGATCTCCGCCGTGGGGGAGTCGAGCGTCCCGGGCCTTTACGTATGCGGGTCGCTCGCACGGTTCAACCGCCGGTGCGCCTTCATCCACGGCTTCCGCAACTACATCGAGAAGGTCTTCTGGGACATAGCCGACCGCCTCTAGCTACGGGATAAGAAATCCACGACACGACTTCGCGCCGGCCTCGCTTCGCCCCCCTCCTGCGGCGGCTACGCCGGACCGTCCCGCCGCACGCGTCACGGGCGGATTCCGTCCCCGCTGACGGTGAAATCGGGCAGGCGGTACTGGACCGCTTCGGCGACGTGCGACAGGGACACGGATTTCTCCCCCGCAAGGTCCGCGATGGTGCGGGAGACGCGGCAAACCTTGCATATCGCCCTTCCGGACAGGCCAAGGCGATCGGCGGCCCGGCTAAGGAACGAGCGGGCCTCGGGCGAGAGGTGGGAGGCCAGCTCGGAAAAAGCGGCGCGCGCCGTTCCGTTGGCCCGGCAGGCCCTGCCCGCGAACCTCCTTTCCTGGATGCTCCGGCACTGCTTGACGCGCTGGCGCACCGCTGCGGAGTCCTCGCCGGACGCGGCCCCGCCCCAGTCCTCGCCCGCCATCGGAAGGACGGAAACCGACAGATCGATCCTGTCCAGCAGCGGGCCGGAGAATTTCCGGGCGAACCGGGAAAGAAGGGGAGGGGGGCACCGGCAGATCCGCCTGGGATGTCCGTGGTTTCCGCAGGGGCATGGATTGGTGGCCGCCACCAGCAGGAAGCGGGACGGGAAACGGAAGACGCTGCCCGCTCGCGCTATCCTGATTTCTCCCGACTCGATGGGCTGGCGCAGTGCCTCCCTTGCCTCCCGCCGGAATTCGGAGAATTCGTCGAGGAACAGGACCCCCCCGTGCGCGAAGGATATTTCCCCCGGGCGGGGAGGGTTCCCGCCCCCGATCAGCCCGGCGGGAGTAACGGTGTGGTGGGGAACCCGGAATGGCCGCCGTGTGATGAGACGCGGCCAGGGCGGCTCCCCCGCCGCGCTGTACACCTGCGCCGTCTCCAGCGCCTCCCCCTCCTCGAATTCGGGAAGGATGCCCGGGATCCGTTCAGCCAGCATCGTCTTTCCGCACCCAGGTGGGCCTATGAGCAGCAGCGCATGGCTTCCCGCCGCCGCGATCTCCAGAGCCCTGCGTGCGACCGCCTGCCCGACGACCTCTCGAAGGTCCGGAAACGGGATCTCGTCCATCGAGGGGAAACCGTTCTTCTGCAATTCCCCCGAGGACGGCGCGTCTCCGGTGAGGGCGGAGACCGCGTCGCGCAGCGTGGCCGCCGGGAGGACGTCGATGCCCGGAACCAGCGACGCCTCGGCCGCGTTGGCGAACGGGACCATGATCCCCGCAAGTCCGAGTCGGCGCGCGAGAAGTCCCTGGGAGAGCACTCCCCGGACCGGCTTCAAGGACCCGTCCAGCGATATCTCCCCGGCGATGAGGTGCTTCCCGAGGACGTCTCCGGGGACGGCTCCCTCGGCGCACAGGATGGAAAGGGCGATGGGAAGGTCGAGGAGCGCCCCGTCCTTCCGGATGTCGGCGGGAGCCAGGTTGATGGTCACCTTCCTGCCGGGGAAGGGAAGGCCGGAATTGCGGATGGCGGCGCGGATCCGGTCTGCGCTCTCCCGCACGGGCCCTCCCGGCAGCCCAACGACGGTGTAGGACGGAAGTCCCTGGGAGATGTCCGTTTCCACCTCGACAGGGACGGCGTCGATCCCAAGCATGGTCGATGAACGGGCGCGTACGAGCACGCGAACCCCCTCTCCGCCGGTCATCGATCGGCCGCATCCGGCGCGCAAGAGGAAGGAAAGCAATCGGCGTGCCGCGCGCGGGGGCTGAAAACCGGACGCCTCCGCACAGGACGCTTTCGCGCCTTGCGCGCGAATAAACGTGCCGGCTAGGTCGCTCCGGGGCGAGGGATTCCACGACGCAGCCGCCCGGCGAGCCGTGCGGCCTCCCTTGATTCGGCAGGTGAAAGGGGGAGCGGCCCGAACCGGTCCCTGTGGTACAGCTCGAGGAACCGGGACGCGTCGCCTGCGAGCGCCTGCTTCCGCCGGGATGCGCCGAGAAGCATCTCCTCCATCGTGGTTCCCGGGGAGCGCCTGAGCCCGCGGGCGGCCATGCGGCGCAGCAGCAAGGCGTACGGCCTGGGGGGGCGCGCCGCCTCCGTCCCCGTCCCGGCGGGCGACATCCCGCGCGGACCCGCCCGGAGAATCTTCCGGAGAATGGCCGCGAGCAGGAGCGGCGGAAGGATTACGGCGGCCAGCAGCCCCGCCCTCAGGCGGAAATCGACCCCCGGTGCGAACGCGCGCAGCAATCCCGCCCTCGCCCGCCTTAAGCCGGCCCACCCTTTGGACACACCCTCCGCCTGCATCTTGAGGGAATAGTCGACGACGTACTTGTTCCACCGCTGCCGCGCCCAGTCGATATAAATGCCCACCTTGCCGGTCCGGGCGAAGAAGGGCGATTGCTCCCCGAGTGGAGGCGTGGCGTCCAGCGTCACCCACCCGCCGTCGATCCAGGCTTCCGTCCATGCGTGCGCATCGGACTGCCGGACGATCAGGTATTTCCCCACGTCGCTCCATTCCCCGCCCAGATAACCCGCCGCCACGCGAGCGGGGATCCCCGAGGCGCGCAGCACGATCGCAAGCGCGGTGGCATAGTGCTCGCAGAAGCCCGCCTTGCTGACGAAGAGGAAATCCCGGATCGAGGAGGCGGGATCGGATATGGTGTACCGGTAGCCGGTCCGGAAATGCCGCAGTGCCAAATCCGCCCTTTCGGAGTCCGATTTTCCTTCCGCGGTGATACGGCCCGCAAGCGCGCGGATGTCGTCCCACCCCGGCGGCAGCTCCAGATGCTCGCGCTCGCGCGGCGATCCGGCGATGCGCACTCCCGGCGCCTCGTTGACGAAGTCCAGGCGGTAGCGCAGGGCCGAATAGCTCGAATGCGACAGGTGGAAGCTGCCTTCCTCCTCCATCCAGATTTCGCCCAGGCTTCCCTCGAACATCACGGGATTTCCGTATGCGAACAGGACCGGACTGTCCATCGCCTCCATGGTGATCTCCGCCGTGGAGTAGCGGATGCCCTGGCGGAAGGGCGCGACCATGTACGTGAACCCGGCCCGCGCGACGCGCAGGCGGGGACCCCAGGACCTTTTCCACTTCGTCCCGTCGAACCGCGAATATGCGGCCCCCCGCAGGTACAGGGAAAGCGGGGAAGCACCCGCGGGAGGCGCGGGGAATTCCACACGCGCCACCACGCGCCTGTCGGTTTTTATCCCTGTAACGTCCGAGAGCGAGATGGTGTCCGAGAAGCCGGTGATCCCCTCCGACTTGCCCAGGCGGCGCAGGATCTGCCCTATGCCTATCCTTGGGGTCACCGCGAACAGGATAACCGTGATGATGAAGCCGCCCGCGGCCGAGAAGAGGAGAATCTTCGCCGCAAAACGGGAGTGCACGGGGCGGGCCGCCTCGCCCTCCTCCTCCCGCCGCTCTATCTGAAGGGCCCACATGCCCCCGGCGCACAGGCCCAGATACAGGAATGCGAAGGCGGCGAACTGTATCTCGGTGGTTGTCGCCGCCGAGGCCAGAAATTCCAGGAAGGAGATGGCGCACAGCTGCCATCCGTCGCGCGAGTTCTTGGGGAGCAGGAATTTAATCGATTGGATCCCCAGCACCAGCACGGAAACCGAGAACAGCAGGTCCTGGCTTCCAAGAAGCATGTCGGCGACGGAAGCCGCAACGGCTAGCGA
The DNA here is from genome assembly GCA_036555205.1 of Candidatus Deferrimicrobiaceae bacterium. GTDB lineage: Bacteria > Desulfobacterota > Deferrimicrobia > Deferrimicrobiales > Deferrimicrobiaceae > FEB-35. Next base: position 4,149 of record DATBLU010000190.1, on the reverse strand, counting down.
GACGAGGGGGATGGTGAGCCGCCGCAGTCCCTCGCGGGGTGCGCCGGCGCGGTCGAGGAAAACTCCCGCCGCGAACGCCGCCGCGGATGCCAGCAGGGCCGGGCGGGACACGTCCGTCAACAGGGCAAGCAGGAGAAGCCCGCAGGCCCACTGCGCCCGCAGGACCCACCGGAGGAGCCCAGCCGGGGGAGCTTTGATTTGCCCGCCGTTCATGACGGTCTTCCGTTCACGGGCAAGGCGCCGTCGCTTCCGACCAGCGCCAGGAAGGCGAGGGCCCGCTTCCTTCCGCCGCCGCCCGTTGCGTCCACGCCGATACGGTCGCCTGCCCAGAGGCGGTAAGGCTTCCCTTCCTTTTCGCACCGCAGCACGAATGCGCAGGCCCTGGATATCAAAGACTCGAACTCATCGGGACGGCACGACGCCGGAATCAGGAAGTCGGAAACCGGAGCCGCTTCGCTCTCGCGCTCCTTCACCATCCATTTCCCCATCCGCGCCGAGGCCTTCCAGTGGATGTCCCGGACGGCGTCGGCGGGCATGTGCTCGCGGACGCCGCGGATCGCGCTCCCCTGCCTGCCGGCGGCCGCGGCGCCGCCGTTGACGGCACGGCTCTCTCCGGCCTTGCCCGCCCCCGACGGCTCGGGGTACACAAGGATAGAGGTTTCCGCGGGAGCGTCCATAGATTTTTCGAAAAGCGCGAACGGGAACCTGGTGGAAACTACGCACGAAAGCCGGGGAAGCGCTCCCCTGCGCCTGGGGATGAAGGAAAGGACTCGGGTCGCCCTGCCGCCGGCGGGAATCTCGGGGAAGCGAGCCGTCAGGGCGGTTTCCCCGAAGGAGAGTACCACCGTCAGTGACATCGCGGGAAAGCGCTTTCCCGACGCTGAGCATGTCACGGCCAGCAGGCTCTCGCGGGAGGCGAATGCTTCCGAGGCGGCGATGACCTGCACGGAAACACCGCGGATGCACCACTCCGAGAGGATGCCCGAGAGGACGATGAGGCTCAGGTTCATGCTGAGGGCGATGTAGAGGAGGTTGTTCCCCGTGTTGATCGCCGCGACGCCGACGCCGAGCGTCAGGAGCACGAATCCCTTCCCCTCGGTCGTCACCTTGAGCCTGCGCGGGAGCCTGATCCTCCCGCGAAGCCCGAGGCGGGCCGTTTTCATACCGGCGCGGGGACGGCCTCGATGATCTCGGAAAGGACCGCCGCCGCGGCCTCGGAGGATGAATCGCCCCCGGGGGACCCTTTAAGGAAGATTCGGTGGCACAACACGGCGGGAGCCGCTTTCTTGACGTCGCCGGGGACGACGTGATCCCGGCCCGTGAGGAACGCAAGCGCCTGGGAAGTGCTCTTCAGCCCGATGGCGCCCCGGGGCGACGCCCCGAGCCTCACCGCCGGGTGGGCACGCGTGGCTTCCGCGATCCGGTGGATGTAGGAAACGACCGGCTCGCGCACGGCGACCCGGTTCATGAGGGAGCGGCACTCCCTGACATCTTCGGACCGGAGTACCTGGGGTATCCCGTCCCGGCTCGTGAACAGATTGTTTTCACGGATGAGCAGCAGTTCCGATTCCCGGTCCGGGTAGGACAGCCGCAGCCGGAGATTGAAACGGTCGAGCTGGGATTCGGGCAGGGGATAGGTTCCGTGCTGGTCGAACGGGTTCTGCGTGGCGATCACCAGAAAGGGATCGGGAAGGGCGTACGTCCGGTTGTCGACGGTTACCTGCCGCTCGCTCATCCCCTCGAGCAGGGCGCTTTGCGCCCTGGGGTTGCTCCTGTTTATCTCGTCCGCAAGGACGATATTGGCGAACAGGGGGCCGGGAGAGAAGGTGAAGTTACGCTTGTCGGCGTCGAATATGTGGACCCCGAGGACGTCCTGCGGAAGCAGGTCGCTCGTGAACTGGATGCGGCGGAACGTTCCCGAGATGCTCGCCGCGATCGCCCGCGCCAGGGTCGTTTTACCGGTACCCGGGATGTCTTCCAGGAGGATGTGCCCGCCCGCAAGGAACGAAGAAAGAGCAAGCTCCACCGCTTCCCGCTTTCCGAGAAGGACCGACTCCACGTTGTCGCGCAGGCGGTGCAGCGCCGTTCTGGCTTCCGCGAAATCCATCCTATTATTATCGCCGAAAGAAATCGGTTCTCCCGGGTTTTTTTGGAATGGAAGTTGAAAGATCCGCATGCCGTTGCCAGGAGGGCAGGGGGCGGTGCTCAAGAATCCCGGTCGAAACGGCAGGCCCATGGAGGCGTCGGAGGAGGCCGACCTGTTCCGGTCCGCCTTCCCCGACGATTGGGAGCGGATGCTCGGCGTCGCGCGCGGGGAGGAGCGGGCCGACGCGGCGCGGACGGCGCGGTGGGAAGCCGCGGTGGAGATAGTCCGACGCGCCCTTTCGGCTCCCGGCTCCCTTCCAGAACCGATCCGGTCGGCGTCCGACGTGTTCGACCGATATCGCTACCTCCTTGCCGACTATCCGGTAGAGGTCTTTCTCGTCCTCCTGCTGGACGTAAAGAACCGGCGCATGCACGACATCCGCGTTTCTACCGGGATCCTGAACGGAAGCCTGATCCACCCGAGGGAGGTTTTCGCACCCGCCGTCCGCGAACGTGCCGCGTCGGTCCTCCTTGTCCATAACCACCCCAGCGGCGACCCCGCTCCGAGTCCCGAGGACCGGGAGGTGACGAAGCGCCTCCGCTCGGCGGGAGGAATCGTGGGGATCGCGGTTCTCGATCATGTCATAATAGGCGACGGTTCCTTCTACAGCTTCCGGGAGGAAGCGGACTGGTGATATCGGGCGCGATCAAGTCAATCGCTATTCTTCTTCACACCATCATCGGCTCGCTGGGCGCGTTCCTGTGCGGGGCGGTCGCGCGATCCGAGGCCGCCGCCGGCAGCGTCATGGAATGGTGGGGGAGGGGATTCATACGCCTGGGCGGATGGCGGATCCGTACGGAAGGGCTCGATCGCCTGCCGGAGGGAGGAGCCATCCTCGTGTCGAACCACCAGAGCCTCGTGGACATCCCGCTCTTTCTCGCGGCGTTCCCCAGGGAGATAAAGTTCCTCGCGAAGAAGGAGCTGGGACAGATCCCGCTCTTCGGCAAGGCGATGCGATACGCCGGAAACCTTTTCATCGACCGTGACGATCCCCGCGACGCCGTCAACCTCATGCGGGAAGCCGTCCGGCGGATCGGGAAGCGGCAGTTCGTCGTCGTGTTCCCCGAAGGAACGCGCAGCCCCGACGGCGAAATAGGGGAATTCAAGCCGGGCGCGTTCTATATAGCCGCAAAGGCTGGCGCACCCGTTCTTCCGGTCTATATCGACGGCAGCCGCCATGCGCTGCCCAAAGGCTCCCTCCTCTTCCGTCCGGCCGAGATGGTCGTGCGCGTCCTGGAGCCGCTTTCCTCCGGAGGCGGTGGATTCTCCGACAGGCAATCGATGGCGGAGGAGGCGAGACGGCGCATCCTCTCCGCGCGCGCGGAGGAGCGGGAAAGAGCCGCCGTGGCCGGCGGCTAAAGCCGGCGAGGCGGCCGGCGCATCGAAGCCGGGGATGCCTGAGCGCGAGCAGGGAAGCCAAATCGTCGCGTTTTCATGATACCTTTTACGGTTGCGAGGTGAGGATGCCGCTGCGGATCGTGCCGTTGGGAGGGCTCGGGGAGATCGGGCTGAACTCCATGCTTTTCGACGACGGCGAGTCGTCCCTCCTGATCGACGCGGGACTGATGTTTCCCGACGACACGATGCTGGGGGTCGACTATGTCATTCCCGATTTCGGCGTCCTGCGGGAGGTGGCGCCCCGCCTCGAAGGGGTCCTGCTCACGCACGGCCACGAGGACCACATAGGGGCGATTCCGTTCCTGCTCAAGGAATTCGACGTTCCGGTCCACGGAACTCCGCTGACGCTCGGCCTTCTCCGGCACCGCCTCGAGGAGCACGGTCTGGACGGCGCGGCAAGGCTCGTCACGATCGGCAGGACCGGCCGGTTCCGCATGGGGGGCTTCGACGTCGAGGCCTTCCCGTCCTGCCACAGCATCCCCGACGGCGTCGGATACATCCTGCGATGCAGCGAAGGTGTCTTCGTCCACACCGGCGACTTCAAGATCGATCCGCGCCCGCCCGACGGCGTCCCGACCGGCGTCGCCCGCCTCGCGCGCCTGGCT
>DATBLU010000170.1:0-10428 GCA_036555205.1 Candidatus Deferrimicrobiaceae bacterium | reverse complement strand
GTCCTTATGTCCTCTTTCCACTCGAAGCCGGGTTCCCTCAGGTGGACATGCATGTCGACAAGCCCCGGAACGATCCACTTGCCCGAAGCGTCGATCACGCGTCCTTCGAATCCTTTCGGCGCCTGGTCGCCCTGCACGAAGTCCTTCACCTTCCCGCTCTCCAGTACGATGCATCCCGTTTCGTCGCGTTTGCTTGCCGGATCGATCACCCGCCCGCCTTTAATGAGAAGCATCGTAGCCTCCTGCGAGAAGGTAGAGCAGCGCCATCCGGACGGCGACTCCGGACTCCACCTGGTTTAAGATCCTGGATTGCGCGCTGTCGGCCAGTTCGTCCGACAGCTCCACGCCCCTGTTTACGGGTCCGGGGTGAAGGATCACCGCGTCCTCCCTGGCCAGGGAAAACAGGCTGCGGTTCAGGCCGAACATCTTCGAATACTCCCTCAAGGAAGGGAAGTACGCCGTCTTCTGCCGCTCCAGCTGGATCCGCAGCATCATCACCACGTCGGCGTCTTTTACCGCCTCGCGGATGTCGTATGTGACCCGTGCGCCGGTCCGCTCCATCTCCTTCGGGACCAGCGTGGAAGGCCCGCAGAGCCATAGCTTTGCGCCCATCCTGCCCAGCGAATGCAGGTCCGAACGCACTACTCTGCTGTGCAATATATCTCCTATTATAGCTATCTTAAGATCTTTAATCTTACCTTTTGCCTTAAGTATTGTGTACAGGTCCAGAAGCCCCTGGGACGGATGCTCGTTGGCGCCGTCTCCGGCATTTATGATCGAGCAGGATACGAACCGGGAAAGGAAGTGCGGAGCCCCCGACGCCGGGTGCCTTATTATCAGGATGCTCGGCTTCATCGCCTCGATGTTTTTCGCGGTGTCCAGGAGGGTCTCGCCCTTGGTGACGCTGGAGGTTGCCGAGCTGAAGTTGACCACGTCGGCCGACAGCCTTTTCCCCGCTATCTCGAACGAGGTCCGGGTCCGCGTGCTGGCCTCGAAAAAGAGGTTCACCGCGGTCTTGCCCCGAAGGGCGGGAACCTTCTTTATGTCGCGCGTCAGGATCTCCTCCATCGAGCGGGCGGTGTCTATGACGAATTCCATCTCCTCGACGCGGAAATCGGCAAGGCCGAGCACGTGCCTGCGCTTCCATTCCATGGCGTCACTCCCCCTTTGCAGGCGTCGATTCGTTAAGGAGGACCTTCCAGTCCTCCCGGCTTCCTCCGACCGCGACTTCGACCGTCTCGTTCCTCGATGTGGGCACGTTCCTGCCGACGTAATCGGCCCGGATAGGCAGCTCGCGGTGCCCGCGATCGATCAGGACCGCAAGCTGTATGTTCCTGGGGCGGCCGAAATCGATAAGCGCGTCCATCGCCGCCCTGATCGTGCGGCCCGTGAACAGGACGTCGTCCACCAGGATCACCTTCTTCTCGTCGATCGAAAACGGTATTTCGGTCCTCTTCAGCCTCGGTTGGTAGCCCGCGCGCGACAGATCGTCCCGGTAAAGCGTGATGTCCACGTAGCCTGCCGGGACTTCCAGCCCTTCGATCGTCCGGATTTTTTCCTGGATGAACTTCGACAGCGGCACTCCTCCCGACATGATCCCCACCAGGACCAGGTCCTCGGCGCCCTTGTTTTTCTCAAGGATCTCGTGGGTAAGGCGGGAGAGCACCCTTTCCATTCCCTTGGCGTCCAGTATGACCTTCCTGCTCGCCTTCTTCATCGCGCTGGTCCCTCCGGATGCGTTGACGATCGGGTTATTTATGGCAAAAAAAAAGCCTCCCCGGAGTCAGGGGAGGCGGTGCTGGCTTCGATGATTTTGCATCCTTTGCTAACCTCACGGGATTAGCTTAAAAGGCTTGAATGGAATATTAACCCTGCCCGCCGGTTCCGTCAACAGGATTCGCGGAAATCCCGGCGGGCGGCGCGCCCCGTCAATGCAGCAAGTCCCCTATCCGGTTCCAGCGGACAAGCTCCGGATATCGCCATACCTCGACCCAGCGGACGTCCCTGCTCCAGTCCACGGAAAAGTAGATGAACATCGCCTTGCCTATCACCGCGTCCATGTCCACGAAACCCCAGAAACGGGAATCGTAGGAGCGGTCCCGGTTGTCGCCCATGACGAATAGCTTGCCCGGAGGCACCTTGAAGGGCGGGAGGTTGTCCCTGGCCTTCATGAATCCGTCTATTTCGTCCCCGTCGGCGAACCGGACGTATTTTTTTTCATCCAGCGGCCGCCCGTCGATCAGGACCTTTTTCTGCCGGATCTCCACGGTGTCGCCCGGCACGCCGACGACCCTCTTTATGAAATCCTTGCTCTTGTCCTCCGGGAAGACGAAAACGATTATGTCCCCGCGCTGGGGAGAGTGGTACTGCAGGATCCGGCCGTTCGTGAACGGTACGTGGTAGCCGTATATGAACTTGTTCACGAATATGTGGTCCCCGATCAGCAGCGTGTTCTCCATCGAGCTGGACGGGATCTTGAACGCCTGTATGACCAGCGTCCGGACCACCAGTGCAATCAGCAGGGCGACCGCGAAAGCCTCGACGTACTCCCGGACCTTCCCCTTGCGTTCCGCGACGCCCTCCAAGCCGCTTGGCTGTTTCATCTGCGTTCAGGGCTCCCGTTTCCCATATTATTCCTTGACCTTCAGGATGGAAAGGAACGCCTCCTGCGGTATTTCGACCGTCCCGACCTGCTTCATCCGCTTCTTGCCCTCCTTCTGTTTCTCGAGGAGCTTCCGCTTGCGGGTTATGTCGCCCCCGTAGCATTTCGCGATAACGTTCTTGCGGATCGCCTTGATCGATTCCCTGGCTATCACCTTCGACCCGATCGCGGCCTGTATGACCACCTCGAACATCTGGCGCGGGATCAGCCTCCGGAGGCGCTCCGTCACGTCCCTTCCCTTCGGGTACGCGTTCTCCCTGTGGACGATCAGCGAGAGGGCGTCGACCTTCTCGCCGTTAAGCAGGATGTCCAGGCGGACCAGGTCGGACCTGCGGAACTCGTGGAACTCGTAGTCCATGGAGGCGTAGCCGCGGGAGGCGGTCTTCAGCTTGTCGTAGAAGTCGAGCACGATCTCGTTCAGCGGCAGCTCGTACTCCAGGATCACCCGGCTGGTGGAGGCGAACTTCATCTGGCGCTGCGTTCCGCGCCGCTCCTCGCACAGCTTGAGCACCCCTCCCAGGAACTCCGACGGCAGGTGGATGGTCGCCAGTATGAACGGCTCCTCGATATGTTCGAGCTCAAGCGGCTCGGGCAGCCTCGCGGGGCTGTCCACCTCCTGCACCGTGCCGTCCTTCATTACGGCGCGGTACCCGACGGTCGGGGCGGTTGTGATTAGCTCGACGCCGTATTCGCGCTCCAGCCTTTCCTGGATTATCTCCATGTGCAGCAAACCCAGGAAACCGCACCTGAAGCCGAACCCCAGCGCGACGGATGTCTCCGGCTCCGCCGTGAACGAGGCGTCGTTCAGCCTCAGTTTCTCTATCGCGGTCCGCAGCTGCGCGTACTCGTCGGAGACGACCGGATAGACCCCGGCGAAGACCATGGGCCTTACCACCTTGAACCCCGGCAGCGGCACAACCGCGCGGTTGCGCGCGTCGGTGATCGTATCGCCGACCTTGGTTTCCTTCAGGTCCTTTATGTTGGCTATTACGAATCCCACCTCGCCGGGCCCGAGAGACTCGACCTCCTTGGGGTGGGGGCAGAAAACCCCGACCTTCTGAACCTCGAAGTCGTTCCCCGTCGACATCAGTACGATCCTCCGGGAGGGCCGAAGGGTCCCTTCGAACATCCGCACGAGCATGACGACGCCCTGGTAGTTGTCGAACCACGAGTCGACGATGAGCCCCTTGGGAGGGTTTTCCGGGTCGCCCGACGGAGGAGGGATTTTCCGGACCACCCGCTCCAGGATCTCCCCTATTCCCACTCCTTTCTTGGCGCTTGCGGAGATCATGTCCTTCGTGTCGAGTCCGATCACGTCCTCGATCTCCCTTTTCACCCGTTCCGGCTCGGCGTTCGGAAGGTCGATCTTGTTCAGCACCGGAAGTATCTCGAGGTTCTGCTCCAAAGCCATGTAGACGTTTGCGAGAGTCTGGGCCTCGACCCCCTGCGATGCGTCCACGACGAGGATCGCCCCCTCGCACGCGCACAGGCTGCGGGAAACCTCGTAGGAGAAATCGACGTGCCCCGGGGTATCGATCAGGTTCAGGACGTATTCCTTCCCGTCCGCCGCCGTGTAGCGCATGCGTACCGTCTGGGCCTTTATGGTGATGCCGCGCTCGCGCTCGAGATCCATCTTGTCCAGGAACTGGTCGACCTTCTCGCGCTCGGAAAGCGTTCCCGTAGCCTCCATAAGCCGGTCGGCCAGGGTGGATTTCCCGTGATCGATGTGGGCTATTATCGAGAAATTCCGGATGTTTTCTATGCGCATGCCTACCATTTGCCGGCGTTTTTGATTTTTTCGCGGAAGAAATCCAGCGTGCGGGCGAGGCCTTCCTCCAACGACATTTCAGGATACCATCCCAGTTCGTATGACGCCATTCTGTTTTCCAGGCAGGACCGCCTCTGCTCTCCGGGCATGGAAGGGCCGTGGACTTCGGTTTGCCGGCTGCCGGAAAGGTCCCGCAGGATCCGGAAGACCGTGTTTATGTTCGTCTCTACGCCGGTGCCTATGTTGACGGACACGCCGTCCCCCCGTTCAAGGGCCGCAAGGTTCGCCCGGACGATGTCGCCCACGTAGACGAAATCCCTCGTCTGCTCCCCGTCGCCGTTCACGACGGCCGTCTGCCCGCGCAAAAGGCGCTCGGCGAATATGGCCACTACGCCGGCCTCGCCGTGCGGGTCCTGCCTCGGGCCGTAAACGTTGGCATAGCGCAGCGCGGTGTACTCGAGCCCGTACTGCGCGCGGTAATAGTTCAGGTAAAGCTCTACCGACATCTTGGCGGCGCCGTAGGGGCTGACGGGACGGACCGGGTGGCTTTCATCCGCGGGAAACTGCTCCTGCTCCCCGTACCCTGCGCCGCCCGAGGATGCGAACAGGAATTTCCTGACTCCGTTCTGCCTGGCGGCCTCCAGCAGGCGTATGGAGCCCAGTATGTTCACTTGCGCGTCGCGCTGCGGGTCGGCGACGGATGCCCGCACGTTGATCTGCGCCGCATGGTGGTTGATCACCTCGGGGCGGAAAGTCTTCACCGCCTCGACGGCGGTGTCCGAGCACACGTCGCAAAGGACGAACCGCGCCGCATCCGGGACGTGCTCCTTCTTCCCCGAGGAGAGGTCGTCGACCACCATGACTTCATGCCCTGCAGCCACGCAGGCGTCCGCCACGTGCGAGCCGATGAATCCTGCACCGCCTGTTATCAGTATGCGAGTCACCTGTCGACCCTCCCTTTGGAAATTATTTTCAGGAACTCCTGGACGGCGTCTTCCCAGCGCCTGGGAATATCTCCCGTGAACTTGCGGTATTTCTCCTTGCTCAGCACGGAATAAGCGGGACGGCGAGCGGGGTACGCAAGCTCCGACGCGCGCGCGGGCTCGAGGGAAACGGCCCCGGTAAACGCGCGGGCCAGAACGAAAGCGGCGAACTCGTGCCAGGTGGCTTCCCCCTCGTTCGAGAAGTGGAACGTCCCCCTTGCGCCGGCGTCAAGGAGCCGCTTTACGGCCGCCGCGAGGTCGCGCGCATAGGTCGGGCACCCTTTCTGGTCCGATACCACGCGCAGCGGCTCGCCGCGCCTCGCCTTGTCCAGGATGGCGAACACGAAATTCCTGCCGTGCGGGCCGTACAGCCACTGGGAACGGACGATGAGGTGCTCCGCCGTCTCCGCCCTCGCCGCTTCTTCCGCCGCCAGCTTGCTCCTGCCGTAGGCGGACAGGGGCGAGACGGCGGCGCCTTCCTCGTACGGGCTGTCGGATGCGCCGTCGAAAACATAATCGGTTCCGAACGTAACGATCAACGCTCCGGCCTTGCGGCACTCTCGCGCCACGTTCCCGGTGCCGCCGCGATTCACCGCGAACGCCCTTTCCTCCTCGCTTTCCGCCTTGTCGACCGCGGTATAGGCGGCGCAATGAATCACGATATCGGGCAGGAATCCGCCGATGGCCCTTCCGCAATCGGCGGGGCTCGTGACGTCGAAATCGCCGACGTCCGCCGCGCGCAGATCGTACTCTTCGCGGAAAAGTTCGACGATCTCCCTCCCGAGCAGTCCGTCAGCGCCGGTGACGAGCATCCTTTTCTTCGCGTGCACGCTAGTTCCCGATCGTCCCGATCCCCTTCAGCGAGAAGAGGAGCTTGTAGCTCGTTTCGTCGGGCTTCGTCTTGCGGCCGGCCTCCAGCCCCACGCTCCAGCAGTCGCTGCGCGGATACAGGGTGAACGCGGCCGTGCCTTCGGTCAGCCGCTCGTTTCTGATCGAATAGTTGACGTTCGTCTTCAATCCCAAAATCCTGTGCAGCCGCATCGCGAACAGCCCGTGGACCTCCTCGGCGAGATCCCTCGAGACCCGGTATTCCACCAGGGCGCGTTTCTCCTCGCTCTCCTTCCATTCCCCTCCGACGGCGGCGGTCGTGAAATTCACATCCGACGTGTCCAAAAGGGTCTCCCCCGAAACTATCCACTTCGGAGCGGGACGGACCTGGAACCGCGTGTATACGTCGGATGACCCGTGGCGTCCGTTCGTCCTCCCCGCGGCCAGGTCGATCTGGTCCCGAAGGGTCCTTACGTACGGAGAAAGGGGGTCGATGTACGGGGAGCCCGCCGGCTCCCTCCCCCCGGCGTCAAGCGCCCACTCGATCGCCAGGAAGGCGACCTCGTACGGCCCTGCGACGTTGTCGACCCGGATCAGCCGCTGGGCGACCGAAAAAACGAACTGCTGCTGCTCGGCGACCCGGGACCAGTAGTCCGTGACCGGGATGTCCCCCTGGCTCGTCGCCGGGACCCACCGGAAATCGGCCCCCGTTTGAACCGCGTGGATCAGGCGGGGCCCGGCGCCTTTCCGGAAATCCCTGCGGAAATCGGCTTCCAGCTTCCCGCCGCCCCAAGGAAGCGCCCTCCCCCCCTTGCGTATTCCGGTCACGTCCGATGCCGGGTACGAGCCCAGCAGATCGACCGAAACGTAAGGGGTAAGAGTCACCGACGGGTACAATGTAAAAGTCCGGGAGACCTCCGCATATCCCCTTCCCCGAAGTTCGCGGTCGCCGACGCGTCGATAGAAGTAGGTGGCTGCCGCCCCGCCTCCGGCATCTATCCCCGTCCCGCCGAGCGACCGGGGGAGGAAGGCCAGGGATAATTCGGGAAGCCGCTGGACCGTGCTGTCGTCGGGAGTCCCCTGCACGTCGTTGACGTAGACCGCGGAAACCGAGCCGGCGCCCTGGCCGGATCCGTAGGCGAAAAACCCCCGCGAGGGAATGTGCCTTCCCGTCCGCAGGATGACCTCGTCGACCAGGTCGGTGTAATACTGGTCGTCGGAGGCGAGGTCCCACTTTGCGTTGGAGGTAAAGCCACCCCCCCCCGAACGGTACTTGTTGGTCCCGTGGAACCGGTACCTGCCGTGGCCCGTCTCCTTGTCGTCATAGGCGGATGCGTGCGCCTCCCCCTCGGAATCCGGGTTAAGGACATACCGGTACTCCAACTCGGGGCGGATCCCCCTCTGGCTCATGTACTCGACCGTGGCGGTCGCGTCGCTCCAGCGGTTGATCGCCCAGTAATAGGGCAGCTGGACAGAGAACCCTTTCGATCCCCCGCTCGAGAAGCCCGGCATCAGGAAACCGCTCTGCCTGGTAAGCTTGACCGGAAAGGCCGCCCATGGAAGCCATAGCACCGGCACGCCGCGCACCCTGAAAGTCACGTCTTTTCCGACCGCGTACCCGTCCATGGTGACCTTCGATCGCCTCACCTCGAACTTCCAGTCGGGCTCCGGGTCGCACGGGCAGGTCGTAAGCGTTCCCTTCTGTATCAGGAAGGTCTTGCCGCCCGTCTTCTCGAACTTTTCGCTGGAGATGAGGTAATTGTTGGTGCTCAGGCGGATCGTGCCGTTGTACAGAACACCGAGCTCCGTATCGATGTTCAGCACGATCCGGTCGAACGAGAACTCGTCTCCGGCGTCCTTGTAATGCACTTTGCCGATCATCTCCGCCTCGCCGCTCCGGGAATCGTACCTGATGCGGTCCGCCCGGATGCTCCTGTTTCCGAAGCCGATCTCGACGTTTCCCTCCGCGTAGGCGACTCCGGTATCGTCGTCGTAATCGAGCGAGTCCGCATTCAGCGTCACCGGCGCCCCGAGCATCAGTTCCGATCCGTTTCGCTGGCCGGAAAGAGCGCCTCCCGGCAGGGGGATCGAAGCGGGCGATGAGACCGCGGCTCCGAAGGACAGGATCATAATCGCGGCGGCGCAGGCGGCTGCGGTTTTCACGGGATCCTCCCGACGCGGTTCAAGAAGGCTTCCCCCACCGCTACGAGCGAACCGCAAACGATAACCAGCCCTCCGGCGCCGGCCCATTTCCTCGCGATCTCCCACCCTTCCCGGAAATCGCCCGCAGGCCGCGCGCGGCACCTGCTCCTCCTGCATGCATCCGCCAATTCCCGGATCGTCGCAGCGCGCTCGTGGGCCATCGGATACGGGACCCACCCGTCCACGACACCCGAAAGCTCCCGAAGGAAGCCCGACAGGTCCTTGTCTCCGAGCATGCTCCAGAGCGCCACGATCCTTTCCGCTCCGCCCCCGGCCTTCATCTTCCCCAGCTCGTGCGCCAGCGCGCCGGCCGCCTGCGGATTGTGCGCCCCGTCAACCCATGCCCGCCGGTTTTTCCTTCCCGGCAGAGGGGAGAAGCGGCCCGGCCACCGGGCGCATGAGATCCCTTCCCTTGCAGCGGGAATGAATTCCACCGCCGGAATCCCGCGCGCGGAGGCCCACCGCCATGCGGCGGCGCATGCGATCGCCGCGTTGTCGCGCTGGAAATCGCCGGCGAGCCCGGGCCGGCTGCCGGGGACCGTCAACCCCGGCATATGGATGCGGATGCGCCCGCCGCAATCCTCCCACCGGAAATGACGCCCCAATTCCCAGACCGGCGCTCCCGCCTCCCGTGCCTTCCGGACCGCGACTCCGCGCGCCGCGAACGAAAGCCGCCCCAACAGCGCGGGAACCCCGGAACGGAAGATTCCCGCTTTCTCGGCCGCGATCTGCGGAAGCGTTTTCCCGAGCCACTCGCGGTGGTCGATTCCCACCGTAGTGATGACCGAAACCACGGACACGCAGGCGTTGGTCGCGTCCCACCGCCCCCCCAGCCCCGCCTCCATGACCGCCAGCGGCGCTTTCGCCTTACGGAACCAGTCGCATGCCGCCCAGGTCATCTCCTCGAAATAGGAAAGCGGGCCGCCGGCGGCTTCCGCCACCTTTCGCGAGAGCGCAGACGCCCTGCCGAGCGACCTGTGAAGGGATTCGGCGGGGATCGCGTCGCCGTCGACGCGTATCCTCTCCTCGGGTGATACCAGATGCGGGGAGGTGTACAGGCCTACCGGGTCCGGCTGAAGCCGCCGCAGGATCGCCTCCAGGAATGAGGCGGTGGATCCCTTGCCGTTCGTGCCTGCGACGTGAAATATACGGAAGGACCGCTCGGGATGCCCGGACAGATCGAAAGCCGCCAGGATACGCTCCAGGCCCGGCTGAATCGTTTCCGGACGACCGGGTCCCGTCCTCCCCGTCATTTCCCGGGGGGCGCCGTAAGGAACCGGAGGACCTGCGTAAGCGTAGGCTTGAGACGCGTCCGCTCCACGATGATGTCGATCATCCCGTGCTCGAGGAGGAACTCGGCACGCTGGAATCCCTCCGGAAGCTTCTGCTTGATCGTCTGCTCGATGACGCGCGGGCCTGCGAACCCGATGAGGGCGCCCGGCTCCGAGATGATTATGTCCCCAAGCATTGCGAAGCTGGCGGCGACCCCCCCGGTGGTCGGATCCGTAAGCACGCTGATGAACGGGATGCGGGCGTCGGCAAGCCTGGCGAGGGCGGCGCTGGTCTTCGCCATCTGCATGAGCGAGAGCGTCCCTTCCTGCATCCTGGCGCCGCCGGACGCGCTGAAAATTATGAAGGGGCGCGTGAGCTCCCTGGCCGCCTCACAGGCGGCTGCGACCTTTTCGCCGACCACGCACCCCATCGAACCGCCGAGGAACTCGAAGTCGAGGACGGCGAGTACGACGTCGATCCCGTTTATCGCCGCCGTCCCGGTGATGACCGCCTCTTTCCTCCCCGTCTTCTTCTTGGACTCCTTCAGCCGGTCCGTGTACTTCTTGGTGTCGGTAAAGGAAAGCATGTCCACCGACTCGAGATCCTCTCCGAATTCCTGGAAGGTACCCTCGTCGGTCACCGCGCGGATCCGCTCCATCGCCGGGATGCGGAAATGGTAGTTGCACTTGGGGCAGACGTTCAGGTTCCGCTCG
>DATBLU010000161.1:0-2021 GCA_036555205.1 Candidatus Deferrimicrobiaceae bacterium | reverse complement strand
GACACGTCCATCCTTACCAGCATCTCGAACGATTACGCGTTCGACGAAGTGTTCAGCAAGCAGATAAAGGCCCTCGGCAGAAAAGGCGACATAGCGATCGGCATCTCCACGAGCGGCAATTCGTCCAACGTGCTCAAGGCCGTGCGCGTTGCAAAGAAGATGGGCATGGTCACCATCGCGATCACGGCGGAGGGGGGAAAGATGGCCTCGAGCGCCGACATCGCCCTGGCCGTTCCCTCCCGGAGCACCCCGCGCATCCAGGAGGCGCACATCGCGATCGGACACATCCTCTGCGACCTGACGGACACACTCCTGTTCCGGCAGGTCGGCAAGCGATGACCGGCATCGACCCCGCGCTCCTGCGAAGGACGTCGCTCTTTTCGAGAAAGAGCAAGGTCACGTTCAAGGGATTCGGATCCAAGGTCCGCAAGGGGATGTCGCTCGGCGCGTTCATCGACGGGCTTCCCGATTACCTCGCCGCGAAGGACTTCCGGGCCGTAGTGGAAGCGGTTGCGGCCGCCAGGAGGCGGGGCGCCCCCGTCCTGCTGGGGATCGGCGCGCACTTCATAAAGGTCGGGCTCTCCCCCCTTCTCATCCAGGGGCTCGAGAAGGGACTGTTCGACTGCGTCTCGATGAACGGCGCAGGCGTTATCCACGACACCGAGCTGGCGCTTGCGGGCAAGACCTCCGAAGACGTGGAGGAGCGGCTCTCCGACGGCTCTTTCGGGATGGCCCGGGAGACGGCCTGTTTCATCCATTCCGCCCTGGCGTCGGGGGTTCCGGCGGGCCTGGGTTTCGGCGAGTCGGTGGGGAAAGCCATAGCCTCCTCGCGCGCCCGGCACAGGCATAAGAGCCTCCTGGCGGCGGCGTACCGCCTGAAAGTGCCGGTAACGGTCCACGTCTGCATCGGATCGGACATCATCCACATGCACCCGGAGGCGGACGGCGCCGCGATGGGGGAAGCGTCCCAGAGGGATTTCCGCCGGTTCTGCGAGATGGTCGCCGGCATGGAACGGGGGGTCTATCTCAACGTCGGCTCCGCCGTTGTCCTGCCCGAAGTCTTCCTTAAGGCCGTGACCGTGGCAAGGAACCTGGGCAGGCCTCTCTCGCGGATCACCACCGTGAACATGGACTTCATCCGCCATTACCGTCCGGACGTCAACGTCGTGACCCGCCCCACCAGACCCCGGGGCAAGGGATACCACCTGATCGGACCGCACGAGATCCTCTTCCCGCTTTTCATGGCGGCGGTGGCGGAAAAGTTGTGGTAGCGACGCTCCATGCCGGGATCATGTCGGGCACCTCGGCGGACGGGGCCGACATCGCCTTCGTCTCCTTCATGCCCGTGCGCGGCAACATCTCCTGCCATGTCCGCAGTTTTTTCACGGTGCCGTTTCCCAGGGGCATTCGCGAGAGAGTCCTGCGGGTTTCGGCGGCCGGGGATGTAGGCAAGGAGGAGCTGTGCCGCCTCTCGATGGCCCTCGGGGATTTTTATGCCGCGGCGATCGAGAAGGCGCTTGCGTTCCTCGGGATCCGGGCGGAGGATGTGGCGGCCGTCGGCTGCCACGGCCAGACGGTGGGCCACTTCCCCGACAAGCGGCGCGGCTTACGCACTGACACGGGGGCGACGTTGCAGGTGGGAGAGCCCTCCTTCATAGCGCAGAGGACGGGGATCACAACGGTGTCCGACTTCCGCCCGGCGGACATGGCGGCGGGAGGCATGGGCGCGCCGCTCGTGCCGGCGTTCCACGGCATCCTCCTGCGCGGCCGCGGCTGTTTCTCATCCTTCCAGAACATGGGAGGGATCGGTAACGTCACGGTGGCGAGTCCGCAGGGAAAGGTCCTTGCCGCATTCGATACGGGGCCCGGGAACATGCTGATCGACGGAGCGGTCCGACGCTTCTCGGCCGGACGCAGATCGATGGACAGGGACGGCGCATGGGCGCTGCGTGGAAAGACGCATGAGAAGTTCCTCGCCCGCCTCGTTCGGGGCGACCGGTTCCTCTCGCTTCCGCCTCCGA
>DATBLU010000158.1:0-4425 GCA_036555205.1 Candidatus Deferrimicrobiaceae bacterium | reverse complement strand
TGTCCTCGGCGGGAAGCCTGAAGACCACGTTCATCACCGACCGGCTCTCCTTCTCGACCGGCGACCGGAAGAACCCGGCGTTGGCGTCAATGACGCCGTAGATCCGCGCCGCCTTCTTCCGGTTGATTTCTTCTATCTTCGCCAGGCCGCCCTGCCCCTTGAGCCAGGAAAGGACGTTGCGGACCATGTAGACGCCGAACGTGGGGGGCGTGTTGTAGAGGGACTTGTTGTCCGCGTGTGTGCGGAACTGGAATATCTTCGGGATGTCCTTCCTGCCCTTCTCCAGGAGCTCCTTCGAGACCACCACGACCACAACGCCCGAGGGGCCGATGTTTTTCTGCGCTCCTGCGTAGACCAGGCCGAACTTGGTTATGTCGAAGGACCGCCAGAGAAAATCGCTGGACATGTCGGCGACCAGCGGCACGCTTCCCGTGCCGGGGAAGGCGCGTGATTTGTCGGCGTTGAATTCCACGCCGTGAATGGTCTCGTTCGAGGTGATGTGGAGGTATGCGGCTCCGGGATCGACCTTGACCTCGGCGGGAGCGGGCACGCGGGTGTATTTTTTCTCCTTGCCTTCGCCGGTGCCTATATTCTGGACCGCCACGCCGGCGCCGAACATAGCCGACACGATTTTAGCTTCGCCCAGAGCCTTCTCTCCCCAAGCGCCGGTTATGAGGTACTGGGCGGTTTTCCCCTTATCGAGGAGGTTCATCGGAATCTCCGCGAAAAGCGACGTGGCGCCGCCCTGGAGCAGCAGGACCTCGTAGCTCGCGGGGACGCCGAGAAGCTCCCTTACAAGGGCGATGGCCTCGTCGTGAACCGCCTCGTACTCCTTGCCGCGGTGGCTGTGCTCCATGACCGACATGCCGCTGCCTGCGAAGTCGAGCAGCTCGTCGCGGGCTCGTTCAAGCGCTGGGAGAGGAAGGGCGGCGGGTCCGGCATTGAAGTTGATCTTTCGGCTCATCGGCTGCACCTCCGCGGATGTTGGGGAATAAGGCAAAGCATTGTCTATCAAAGGCACCGGGAAAAGTCAATGCAAGCCGAGCGGGTACACTTGGCGGGGGACACTCCTCAACGTGAAACTTGAAATAGGAATGTCCCCCTCGAGATAGGAATGTCCCCGATACAAAAATGGGCAGGGGGATTGTGTCCCCCTGCCCGGGGCGTCCCTGCCCTTGTGGGGCGGGACGGTCCTGGCTTTGCGGGATCGCTATTTCTTGGGCGCCGCTTCCTTCTTGGCCGGAGCCGCGGGGGCCGGAGCCGCTTCCTTCTTCACAGGAGCCGCTTTCTTCGCCGCAACGACCTTGGTTGCAACGCCTTCGGAATAGGTCGCCGTGATCTTGTCGCCGACCTTGATATCATCGATCTTAACCTTTTCACCGGCCTTGAGCTGCAATGTCTCTTTCTTGCCCTTCACCGAGAAGGTGCCCTTCGCCGCGTCAAGAGCTTCGACAGTGCCCGTGACCACCTTCGTCTTGGCTTTCTTGACGGCTTCCTTTTTTGCAGGAGCCGGCGCCGCTTCCTTCTTCGCCGGTTCAGCCTTGGCCGGAGCCGCCGGGGCCGGGGCCGCCTTCTTCACGTCTGCTGCAATCGCCATGGCGGCGAGCGACAGGACGAACGCCACCGCTACGAACGACGAAATAAACTTCTTCATCCTCATTCCTCCCTCGGCGGAGAATAAAATTTTTCAAGAATAAGGTATCCAAGAACAATGCCACTTATGGTTTGGCGATATCGCCAATTATTATAGCGAGTTAGCTTTTACATCCACCCGATGGACAGCGATGCGTTGCTCAAATGGGCAGCGGATTCCCCATATGGGCAGGCAATCAGGAAGGGATTATTCCGAACTTCTTCAGGCGGTAAATGTAGGTCTTGTAACTCATCCGAAGCAGTTCAGCTCCACGGGTGTTGACTCCCCCCGAAATCTCGACGGCTTGCCTGAGCAGGCTTTCCTCCAGTTTCTCGAAGTCGATTCCTTTGGGAGACAGCTCGAACAGGTTGCCGAGCGATGGACCCGTCGGGGAGGGATCTTTTTCTCCCCTTACCTCGGGAGGCAGCTCCGCCGGAGTTATTTTCCCCTCTTCGGCCAGCACGACCGCGCGCTCGACCATCGATGAAAGCTCCCGGACGTTTCCGGGCCAGGAGTAGCACATCATGAGGCGCATCGCCTCCTTCGTTATCTCGCGGACGGGAGGAACTCCCTTGTCACCATGCTTGTTGAGGAAGTAATCCGCGAGCGCCGGGATGTCGGAGATCCTGTCCCTTAGCGGAGGAAGGGTCAGCTTCAGGATGTTCAGCCGGTAGAACAGGTCCGCGCCGAATCTTCCCGCCTTAACCGCCTCCTCCAGGTCTCGGTTCGTCGCGGCGATGATGCGGACGTCGACGGTGATGTTCTCCTTTCCGCCCACGCGGCGGATTTCCCGGTCCTGAAGGACCCGAAGGAGCTTGGCCTGTACCTCCCGCTTTACCTCCGTTATTTCATCGAGGAAGAGCGATCCGCCTTCGGCGGCCTCGAACAGGCCGATCTCCCGCCGGTGCGCGCCGGTGAACGAGCCCCTTTCGTGACCGAACAGCTCGCTTTCGATCAGGCTTTCCGGCAGCGAAGCGCAGTTGACGGCGAGGAACGGAGCGTGGCAGCGGTCGCTCATGGAGTGTATGTTGCGGGCAAGCACCTCCTTCCCGGTCCCGCTCTCGCCTCGAAGCAGCACCGTGGCTTCGCTCCTGGCGATTCGCGGCAGGATCCGCTTGATCTCCCGGATCTCCGTGTTTTCCCCGATAATCTGGGGCGCCCCCGGGAAAAGCTTCTCGGAAAGAACCCTGTGGGATTCACGCAGGCGGAGAGTCTCGATCGCCCTCTCGATGATGATAAGAAGCCTGGCCTTGTCCACCGGCTTCTCGAAGTAGTAGTAGGCCCCCTTCTTGATCGCATCCACGGCTGTCTGGATCGTGCCGTAGGCGCTTGTGAGAAGGATCGGAACGCCCGGGTTCCTGGCATGGACGGCGTCGATCAGCTCGACGCCCGTCATCCCCGGCATCACCAGGTCGGTCAGAACGAGGTCCACGGGCTCGCGTTCAAGCGCGCGGAGGGCTTCCGTCCCGCTCCCGGCAAGGACCGGAGAATATCCCTCGCTCTTAAGGATGGAGCCCAGTATTTCCCGCTGGTTCCGCTCGTCGTCTACAATGAGGATCGTTCCCTTCACGCGCTCACCCCGCAGGCTCCCCCGGCAGCACTACGCGGATCCGGGTGCCTTTCCCCGGGTGCGAATCTACCATGATTTCCCCCCCGTGCGCCTCCATGATCTTTCGCGTCAGAACGAGCCCGAGCCCCAGACCGGACGGCTTGGAAGTGAAATACGGCTCGAAGATCCGGTCGCGGTTCTCCTCCGATATGCCCACCCCGGTGTCGCCTACCACGAGCTCATACCCGCCGCCGTCCCGCGGGCCGGCGGATATGTGCAGCTCCCCCCCTTCGGGCATCGCGTCGATCGCATTTCCCACGATGTTCATCACTGCGCGCCGGATCATGTCCGGGTCGGCCTGCACGGGCGGGGACGCCCGGAATTCGCGCCGGCACTTGATCCCCTGCGTCCGAAGCCGTCCGTCGGCCATCCGGAGGACGCTCTCGACGATTTCCGGGATCTGCACCGGGGCGAGCGACGGGTCCTGCGGGCGTCCGTAGGTTATGAAATTGATGACCAGCTCATTCAGCCTCTGGATCTCCTCCTTTATCCGCCCGATGATCTGCGCCTTCTCCTTCGCCGCCTCCGGCGTCCCTCCTCCGGCGGAAAGCGCGTCGAGGTGGTCTATCGCAAGCGCTATGAAATTAAGGGGGTTGCGGATTTCGTGGGCGACTCCGGATGAAAGGCGCCCGAGCTGCGTCAGGTACTGGGTCTCGCGGACCTTCTCCTCCAGCTCCCGGTTCTGGCGCAGCTTGGCTATCATCTCGTTGAACGACCTCGTCAGGCGCCCCACCTCGTCCTTTCCGTGCACCGGCAGCTCCTGCGACAGGTCGCCCGCAGCCACCTTTTCGGCCGCGTGCGCCAGGTCCTCCACCGGCCGGACGTAATGGGACGAAATGCTGACCGCCAGGACGAGTCCCAGCGAGAAGATCAGAAGTGTGCTGAAGAATCTTAAGTAAAGGTTTTTCCGGATGGTGTCCGTGAAGTCGTCTATGCGCATGCGGACGTGTATGTACCCCATGGTGTCGCCCCCGAGCGTAACGGGGATAACCAGGTCCTTCGTCCGTCCCCCGAGCGACTCCTCGCCGAACGTGGCATTTATGATGAGCTTTTCCTTGGGAAGCTTGATCCTGGACATCTTGCCGATCGCCTTCGGGTCGGTGCTGTCGATTATCCCCATGTCCTCCCCGACGATCGAGACCTCCCTGATCCCCGTTTTCTTGAGGGACTCTATGTATCCGCG
>DATBLU010000113.1:0-8210 GCA_036555205.1 Candidatus Deferrimicrobiaceae bacterium | reverse complement strand
CGGAAAGCGCAGTGCCCGGGTAATCCGCCTTGCGGACGATCGCCCGGTTCCGCTCGACTGCGACGCGGGATTCCGGCAGGCCGAGCTCGCGCAGCAGCGAAAGGACTGTCGATCCCTTGGCGACCGCGCGCTCCTCCCCGTTGACCACTATCGCCAAATCATCACGCCCTTTCAGAAGCAGAGATCCCTGCCGCCCTCGAGCACGCGGGCGATCTTTCGGTCGTATTCATGCAGGAGCGGCGACCCTTCGAGGTCCCGCCTGCCCTCCCGCACGGCGGAGAGGCATTCCTCCCGCAGCGCGGCGTCTTCCGTGGAGACCGCGAATTCGGCGAGCGTGAGCAGCGCGTTGGGGACGCAGAAGCCGCGGATGGCGCCGTCCACCGCCATCTCCGTGAAGGCGCTCCCCGTGCGGCTGCGCCTGTAGCAGCTCGTGCACAGCGAGGGGAGATATCCCTTGGCGAGCACCCTCCGGACCATTTCCTCCAGGGGCCTGGTGTCGTCCACTTCGAACTGCTCGGACTCGCGCCTCGGCAGCCCTTCAGCGTATCCGCCGGGGTCGGTCCGTGATCCGGCGCTTATCTGGGAAGCCCCGATGTCGAGAACCCGCTCGCGGAGTGCGGCGGGCTCGCGCGTCGAGACCACCACGCCGGCGGAAGGCACGGAAAGCCGGTAGACGATGACGATCTTCTCGAACTCCGCGTCGGACACGGGGCAGGGAGCGGCGGGAAGCGGGGAACCGAACGCCTTCTTGAACCGCGGCACGGAAATCGTGTGCGGGAATGCCCCGTAGGCATCGAAAAGGTGCTCGGCGTGCCGCAGGACCGAGAGCACCTCGAACCGGTGATCGTAAAGGCCCAGGAGCGCCCCGATCCCGACGTCCCCGAACCCGGCGGGGATCGCCCGGTCCATGCACGTCAGGCGCCAGGCGTAGTCGGCTTTCGGGCCGGACGGGTGCATCTTCGCGTATGTCTCCGGGTGGTATGTTTCCTGGAACACCTGGTATACCCCTGCGCCTGCTTCCTTCAGGCGGCGGAGCTCGTCTACGGCCATGGGGGCGGCGTTCACGTGGAGGATGCGCATCCCCGTCTCCCTGTAGATCGTCCGCAGCACTTCGGCGATGTAATCCGGCCGGGTCCGCAATGGGTGCTCGCCGGCAACCAGCAGGAGGCGGTTGTAACCTTTCTTTTCCAGATGGCGCGCTTCGGCGGCCGCAGCCTCGGGCGTCAGGGTTATCCTGCGCGCTTTCCCGTTTCCCTTCCTGAATCCGCAGTAGAGGCAGTTGTTGCCGCACTCGTTGGAAAGATACAAGGGAGCGAACAGGACGATCCGGCGCCCGAACACCTCCTCGCGCACCGCGCGGGCGATGCTGCCGGCCGTCTCCCACACCATCGGGTCGAAGGTCGACATCAGGCGCGCCGCCTCGAAGGTGAGGAGCCTGCGGCGCGGCGAGAGGGATTTAAGAAGCGAAAACGCCTCCTTCCGACCGAACGGGCTTGCCGCGGCGAGCATCCGGGATATCTCATCCGGCGATACGGGGAGAGTGTTTCGATGCTCCTGCGGAATCATGGACGATTGCCCCCCCGAAAAAAAGAAAACCGCACCCCTTAAAGGCACGGTTCGTGAAAGGCCACGCTCCCTGCGCCGGCATTATCCGGATCAGGTTCGATGGGTTGCCCTGGGCGAACACCCCTCCCCGGGCTCTCAGCGAATAGCACCCCTGGCGGTTATGGTTGAATATGATACGCCGCGCGCGGATTCGTTGTCAAACCGCCGCCCGGGAAATCCCCGGCTGCCTTTACTTGGGAGGGGAGGGTGGGGTAAACTTTTCCGAATCTGTCTGATATCTTCCGGGAGAGGTAATGCCGTTGGCAAGGCCCACCATGGCGGAGATCGTCCTTTCGTCGCTCCGGCATAACTACCGGATCTTGCGCTCCCTTCTTCCCCCGTCGACCTCCGTTTTTGCGGTGGTCAAGGCGAACGCCTACGGCCATGGGGCGGTCGCCGTCACGAAGGCGCTGGCGGATGAGGGCGTCAAGACCTTCGGAGTCGCCACGGTGGAGGAAGGCGTGGAGCTTCGCCAGGCGGGAATACGCTGCCCGGTCGTCGTGCTCGGCGGGGTGGACGAGCCGCAGGCGGAGGAGGCCCACGCCAACGGCCTTTCCGCGGCCCTTTTCGATCCCCGCCAGATTCCCTACCTTGCACGGGCCGCGGCGGCCCGCGGAAAGCCTTTCCCGGTCCACCTTAAAGTCGACACGGGGATGGGGCGCCTGGGCTTCATGCCCGAGAGCGCGTCCGCGATCATCGAGGCCGTCAGGTCGCGCAAGGAGCTGCGCGTGGAAGGATGGATGACGCACCTCTCCTCCGCGGACGGGAAGGAACCGGCCGACCGGGAGTTCACCCTGGGGCAGCTAGCCGCCTTTTCAAAGGGGATAGCGGCGGTGAGGGGAGCGTTCGGCGCCGGCGTCTCGGTGCACGCGCTGAACAGCGCCGGCATCCTGTCATTCCGCGAATACGCATTCGACCTCGTACGCCCCGGGATCACCCTGTACGGCAGCCTTCCGGCCGAAGGGCTGGGGGCGGAGCTGGGCCTGCGGCCGGTGATGAGGCTGGTGACCAAGATCGTCTCGCTGAAGGAATTGCCCCCGGGCCACCCCGTGAGCTACGCCCGGGCGTACCGCCGGTCCGAGCGACGGAAAATCGCGGTGGTCCCGCTGGGATACGCGGACGGCTACCGGCGCTCCTTCTCGGGGGCGGCCTCCATGGTCGTCATGGGCCGCGCGGCGCCGGTCGCCGGAAGAGTGTGCATGGACCACACGATGCTGGACGTGACGGGCATACCCGGCGTCTCGCCGGGTACGGACGTCGTCGTGATGGGGGAGGGCGCGGCCACGGCCGACGAACTGGCCCGCATCTCGGGCACCATCCCCTACGAGATCCTCACGCAGGTCGGCCGCAGAATACCGAGGCGCGCCGTTGGCTGACGAAGTGAAACGCAACGGGGTTTCCGTGGCCCTGGACAAGTTCGGGGTCCGGGTGTTCCGGATGCTGGAGGACCTGGGCAACGTCTTCGTTCTTTTCCTTCAGTGCGTCACGTGGCTGGTCCGCCCGCCGTCCGAAATAAGGAACATCGTGAAGCAGATGGAGGAGGTCGGAATCCGGTCGATGCCCGTCGTCCTCGTGACGGCGACGTTCACCGGCATGGTGCTCGCCCTCCAGAGCTGGTCGGGCTTCCAGCGGTTCCAGGCGACGAGTTTCGTGGGATCGGTGGTCGCCCTTTCCATCACGCGGGAGCTGGGTCCGGTGTTCGCCGGGCTCATGGTCTCCGGACGCGTCGGCGCGGCCATGGCGGCTGAGCTGGGAACGATGAAGGTCACGGAGCAGATCGACGCGCTGGTGACCCTTGCCACGAACCCGGTGAAATACCTCGTGGTCCCGCGCGTGGTCGCCTCTACGGCGGTACTGCCGATCCTGGTCGTCTTCGCGGACCTGGTTGGGATACTCGGCGGATACTTCGTGGCGGTCTACCTTCTCGGCGCCAACCCGTACGTGTACATCAACAAGACGTATCAGTACCTCGAGTTCAAGGACATCTACACGGGTCTTGTCAAGGCCGCCGTCTTCGGATTCCTCATCGCCCTGATCTCCTGCTACAACGGCTTCATCGCGGAAGGGGGGGCCGAGGGAGTGGGCAGGGCCACGACGCGGGCGGTGGTTGCCTCCTCGATGGTGGTGCTCATCTCGGACTACTTCATGACGTCGTTCATGTTTTAACGGGGGCAGGGTGCCGACGATCGAGATAAACGGACTGTGCAAGCGGTTCGGAAAGAAGGTGGTGCTCGACGGGCTCGACCTGACCGTGCCGCAGGGGAAGAACACGGTGGTAATCGGCGGCAGCGGCACCGGCAAGTCGGTGCTCATAAAGTGCGTGGTGGGCCTTTTGCGGGCGGACGCGGGGGATATACGGATCGACGGCGAGGACGTTACGAAGATGGACGAGCGCGAGCTGGTCCGGGTCCGGAAGAAGTTCGGCATGCTGTTCCAGGGGGCCGCCCTATTCGACTCCATGAACGTGGGGGAAAACGTGGCCTTCGCGCTGCGTAGGCTGCACAGGTACCCGGAGCACCAGATCCCGAACGTTGTGGAGGAGAAGCTCGCCATGGTGGGCTTAAGCGACATCCAGCACCTCATGCCCGCGGAGTTGTCGGGGGGAATGAAGAAGCGCGTCGGGCTTGCCCGCGCCATCGCATCGGAGCCGGAGATCCTCCTTTACGACGAGCCGACGACCGGGCTGGATCCCATCATGGCGGACGTCATCAACGAGCTGATCATCCGCCTTCGGGAGTCGCTCGGGGTGACCTCGATCTCCATCACGCACGACATGGCGTCGGCATACAAGATCGCGGATTACATTGCCATGTTGTATAAAGGAAAGATCATCGAGGTGGGGACGCCGGAGCAGATCCGGCACAGCGCGAGCCCCGTGGTCTCCCAGTTCGTGGAGGGTCGCGCACAAGGGCCCATCACCGCCGAGCACGAGGAGTTCGTCCGCTTCGTCCGCCGGTCGGGCAATCCCCCGGAGCAGAAGGAGCATTGATGTCAAGAGAGGCGAAGGTGGGGATCTTCGTTGTGCTTGGGCTGGTGGTCCTCACTTACTTCACGTTTCGCGTCAGCAAGTGGGGGGGGATCGGCGAAAAGGGGTACAAGCTCACGGTCGACTTCGAGACCGCGGCGGGCCTGGAGCCCAAGGCGAACGTGAAGATGGCGGGCGTTCCTGTGGGAAAGGTCGAGGAGATAAAGCTCGAGGGCGACCGCGCGAGGCTCGTGCTTCGGATCGACAAGGACATCCGCATCCCGGTCGACTCCATAGCGTCGATCCAGACCCAGGGGCTTCTGGGGGAAAAGTACGTCGAGATCCTGCCCGGCAAGCAGAAGGACCGGGTGCTGCCCGCCGGCGGGCGCGTCGCCAATACCCAGCCACCGGTGAACCTTGACGAAATCGTCCGGAAACTGTCCTTCATAGCCGACGACGTCAAGCGCTTCACCGAGACCCTCTCCAGCACTATCGGAACGGAGGAGGGGAAGCAGGCCATGTCGGAGATCCTGCAGAACGTACGGGAGGCGAGCTCCGTTCTCCGGAACGTCACGACGGGCAACGAGGACAGGCTCAACCGGATCCTGGCCAACATCGACCGGCTCTCCGGGGACCTGCAGGAGATTTCATCGGCCAACAAGGAAGACGTGCGCGTGACGATCGCGAACCTGAGGGAATTCTCGCAGACGCTCAAGGAGCGGACGCCGGACCTCGCGAAAAAGCTCGAAGCGATGGGCGACCAGGTCAGCGGGGTGATAAGCGAAAACCGCGAGAACATAAAGGAGAGCATCGCCAACCTCAAGACCGCCTCGGCGAAGCTCGACAACACCCTGTCGTCGGCGGAGAAGGTGCTGGCGAAGATCGAGCGCGGCGAGGGGACCCTCGGGAAGCTGGTCAACGACAACACCACGGTCGGCACGCTCAACGACACCCTGGATGGTATAAACAGGTTCGTCCGCAAGACCGAATCCCTGAAGACATTCCTGGACTACCGGCTCGAATACCAGACCGGACCCTCCGAGTTCAAGCACTACGCGAACCTGCGGCTCCAGCCTTCCGCGGACAAATATTACCTCCTCGGGATCGTGGACGATCCGCGAGGAAAGCTCGACACCAACGACACCACGACGACGGTCGACGGCGTGACGACCACGTCGCGCTCGGATACCTTCACGAACGACCTCAAGTTCACAGCGCTCGTCGCGAAGCGGTTCTCCGGCCTGACGATCAAGGGCGGGGTCATGGAGTCGACGGGGGGGATAGGCGCCGACTACGAGGTGCTGAAAGACCGGTTTACTGTGGGCCTGGATGCCTTCGATTTCGGAAGGGAAAAGGGGCAGCATCCGCATTTGAAAGCGTACGGCAACTATGATATCGTCAAAAACCTTTTCATTACCGGTGGAGTCGACGATATCCTCAACAGCGAGAGCAACTTGAGGACTTTCTTCTTCGGATTCGGCATCAAGTTCGCCGACGAGGATCTGAAGACCCTGCTCGGGGCCGTCCCCATCAAGCCATAACGCGGCGGGCGCCCGGCCAAAATACTGGAAAAGACGCGAGGGAAAAAGCGCCATGGCGAGAATACACAGGGCGATTTTAAGCGTGTCCGACAAGACGGGCATCGTGGAATTCGCGAAGGCGGTTTCGCGGCTCGGCGTGGAGCTTTTCGCCTCGGGAGGGACGGCCAGGCTGCTTAAGGAGAAGAAGGTCCCGGTCCGGCTCATCGAGGAATACACCGGCGCCCCGGAGATGCTCGACGGCCGGGTCAAGACGCTTAACCCCAAGATTCACGGCGGAATCCTCGCGCTCAGGGACAACCCCGCGCACATGAAGACCATCGAGTCCCAGGGGATAGTTCCGTTCGACATGGTGGTGGTGAACCTTTATCCCTTCGAGGCGACGATCGGGAAGCCGGGATGCACGCGGGCCGAGGCGATCGAGAACATCGACATCGGGGGGCCGTCGATGGTCCGCTCGGCCGCAAAGAATTACCAGCACGTGGCGGTGGTATGCGATCCCGCCGACTACCCGGACCTCCTGGAGAAGCTCAAGAAGGGGAACGGCAACCTGGACGAGCAAACGCACGCGGAGCTGGGCCGGAAGGCCTTCGCGCTGACCGCGGCGTACGACGCCGCGATCTCCAACTACCTGGGGCGGGGAGACGGCGCGCGGGACGAATACCCCGTGACCTTCACCGCGCAGTGGAGAAGGGTCCAATCGCTGCGCTACGGCGAGAATCCACACCAGACCGCCGCGTTCTACGCCGACCTCAAGCTTCCGGGGGAGCCCAGCCTCGGGGGGGCGCGCCAGCTCCAGGGGAAGGAGCTTTCCTATAACAACATAGTCGACATCGATGCGGCGCTGCAGCTGGCCCTCGAGTTCCAGGATCCGGCCGCGGCGATAATAAAGCACACGAATCCGTCGGGAGTCGGCATATCAAGGAAGAGGCTGGTGGACGCCTTCAAGAAGGCCAGGGAATGCGATCCGGTCTCCGCGTACGGCGGAGTCATAGGATTCAACAGGCAGGTGGGGGCGGATGCGGCCAAGGAAGTGGCCGCCACGTTTTTCGAGGCGGTCATCGCGCCCGGTTACGACAAGGCGGCGCGCAAGATCCTCTCCGCCAAGGCCAACCTGCGGGTGCTGGAGACGGGAGGGGAGTTCCGGTGGGATCCGCAGCCGGGGCACGAGATGAAGAAGGTGAGCGGGGGCCTGCTGCTCCAGAGCCGGGACCGGCACGTTCTCGCGGCATCCGGCCTCAAGGTCGTGACGAAGCGGGCTCCGACGGCGGACGAGCTCGAGGCCCTGATGTTCGGCTGGAAGGTCTGCAAGCACGTCAAGTCCAACGCAATCGTCTATGCCCTAAAGGATCGCACAGTGGGCGTGGGGGCGGGCCAGATGAGCAGGGTGGATTCCGCCAAGATCGCAGTGATGAAGGCCCAGCGGCCCACCAAGGGGACGGTCGTGGCGTCCGACGCGTTCTTCCCGTTCCGGGACGGCCTCGACGCCGCTGCGGCGGCCGGGGCCACGGCCGCCATCCAGCCCGGGGGATCGGTGCGCGACGCGGAGGTCATCGCCGCCGCCGACGAGCACGGGATGGCAATGGTTTTCACCGGAGTCAGGCACTTCCGCCATTGACCGGTTCGAGAAAGCCCGTGACGGGAGGAGGGATCGCATGGGGCTGAAGGTCCTAGTTGTTGGAAGCGGGGGGCGCGAGCACGCGCTGGTCTGGAAGATCGCGCAGAGCCCCCTGGTCGACAGGATATACGCGGCTCCGGGAAATCCGGGCATGGCGAAACACGCCGAGCTCGTCCCGGTCGCCTCCGACGACCTCCCGAAGCTCCGCGACTTCGCGGTCGGCAAAAGGATCGATTTGACCGTGGTGGGACCCGAGGCCCCGCTGGCGGCGGGTCTCTCCGACATGCTCTCGAAGGAGGGGCTCCTGGTTTGCGGCCCGAGCAAGGCCGCGGCGCAGCTGGAGGGCTCCAAGGTATTCACCAAGAACATCCTGGCAAGGTACGGGATCCCGACCGCGGATTTCCGCGTGTTCGACGACTACGACGACGCGGAGCAGTTCGTCCTTACCCATCGCCTGCCCGTCGTGATCAAGGCGGACGGACTG
>DATBLU010000110.1:0-8238 GCA_036555205.1 Candidatus Deferrimicrobiaceae bacterium | reverse complement strand
GCTTCGACGACCGGCGCCAGCGGATCGGCCGCGTTGGCGGCGGACAGCACGGAAACGAGCGCCTCGACGGAGATGCCCGTCAGCATCTTCGCGCTTACATTGGGGATTTGGGTCTGCAGACCCGAGGTTTTTCTCTCTTTGAACGCCCCGATCCCGTGGCGCAGGATCTCCTGCGCGCGCTCATCCGCCGATTCCGGCTCGAACCCGACGTGGATGGCGTCCGGGTTCCTGACGAACGGCACGGTGGTGATGAACCTCGTCTTGTAGCACTTGGCGATCGCCGCGAGGCCCGGCCAGATGCATTGGATGTCCACGACCATCGCGTCTATCGCTCCGGTCGTAAGAAACAGCTCCGCCTGCGCCAGGTGGCCGGCGTAGGAGGCGCCTGACCGCGTGGCCAGCTCGTTGCCGATGCAGCAGATGCCGACCACGTTGATGCCGTCGGCGCCGGCCTTCTTCGCCTCTTCCTCCATCTTGTCCGCCCATTCCACGAGCTTGGAAGCGAGGATCGGATTGTGGCCGTGGCAGGCGATGTTGACGGACCCGGCCTTTATGACCGCGTAGTTGGCGGAAACCACCTTGGGGGACGGCGTGCCGAAGAGTATGTCGGACAGATCGGTGGCCAGCATCAGGCCGGCGAAGTTGTCCACCATGCCCATCCGCAAGGTTGCGATCCACAGGTTCAGCGGATCCGCGTCGTTGCCCATGGAGGTCCGGTGCATCGCAGTCTCGATCTCGTTGTGCGGGTTCGAGACGACGAGCCCGAGCTTTTCCCACTTGTCGTATTCCCTCTTTGAGGCGCGTCCCCGGATCCAGTTCATCGGTTTTCCGTCCTGCCTCCCGAAATCCTCGAGCGCCTTGCGGGCGACCTCCCCGGCGATTGCCTGCGCGGTCCTGCCGTCCGTCGCAATCCCGAGCCGGCCCGCGACCGAGAGCAGCTTGGCCTCGTCCCTCACCGCGTATCCCGGCGCCTTCCCTTCCGAGACTTCCAGGAGGAGCAGGGCCAGCTCCCGCGCGTGCCCGGCGTGCGAGGAGGCGCCGCCGACGGCGGCCCGCAGGAAGTTCCTGGCCACGATCACGTCGGCGTCCGCGCCGCAAACGCCCAGTTTCGGGCCGTTGTCGAACGGATCGATGCGGCAGGGGCCCAGGTAGCACAGGATGCAGCAGGTGCCCAGCTCGCCGAATCCGCACTGCGGCATCATTTTCCTGAGGCGGTCGACCCCGAGCTGGACGTTGTCCCGCTCGGCCTTCCGGAGGAGTTCCAGGTCGCCGGGGTTGGTGAATTCGGTCCTTATCGTCTTGTCATCCACGGGCCATCTCCTTCCGCATCGCAAGGATGAGTTCGAGCGAAGACATCTTGCGCGGGGCGGCTGCGCCCGCACTGGCCAGGGCGGCGGTCTCCCGCGCGGCCGTTTCCGACATTTTATTGGCGGCGATAACATCGAAGTCCGCGAACGAGAGCGCCTGGGTGGGGCACCCGGAGGCGCAGGCGGGGGCGAGTCCCTCCCGCAGGAGGTCCCGGCAGCCGTCGCATTTGTACGCCTTCTTCCTGTCGAACGAGAGGCGGACTGCGCCGTACGGGCAGACGAGCAGGCATGTGAAGCACCCTATGCACTTTTCATCCCTGACCTGGACGGTGCCGGTGCGGGCGTCCTCCTCGATGGCCCCCACGGGGCAGGCGAGGAGGCATGGGGCGTTTTCGCAATGGACGCAGCGGACCGGGACGTTGAGGCCCGGCGCCCATGAGACGCGGACGCGTGTCAGGGAAGGAGGGGACTCGAATATGGCGGAGTGGAGGCTGCCGGAGCGGGAGTGGGCGATGGAGCACTGGACTTCGCATGTCCGGCAGGCGGTGCATTTCAGCGGATCGAGGGCGACTTTTTTCATCCGGTTCTTCCCCCTTCATCGCCGGAATAGGTGGGCGGGGCGCGAGGATGCTTAAATCCTCGCAGGACGGCGAGCCGCTGTCAAACGGATAGAAGGAAAGGAGGCGGACGAAAAAGCGGCTTCAGCGGCTGATGCGATCCTCGGCCCTGGGCTCGGATGTCATGTAGATCAGGAACACCACCAGGAACAGGGAGAATACCGCCGATCCGGAAACCTTGAGAAGGCCGCCGAGCGGATGCGATTCCCCGATCTTGAGCAGGACGGCTCCGGTAGCGGCCAGTCCCATCATGGGCAGGAGCCATTGGTTCAGGTAACGCCCCAGGTCGGTCACCTGGGTGAGCAGGGGGTGCGGCACTTTCTTCTCGATGACCGCCATGAGCTCGACGACGACCCCTTCGACGATGATGATTCCCGACAGGATGGCCAGCAGCATGTAGAATTTCACGGTCCGCCTCCGGCGGTTTTGTGTATACAGTATACAATAACCAACCGCCATGTCGCTACACTTTACTTAACGGCAAACGGGGGGAAAAAATTCAATCGGCCTGAAAGGCGGGACGGATTTCCATTATATTGCCCAAAACCCGGTTTGCCTCTTGACGCATCGGGCGATTCCCCGGTTGCCCGTTTTGACATTAGAGTGCGCCGGGCCCCGGATCGTTCCCATCCGCGGCGCAAAATTCATCACGATCCGGGCGAAAACCGCCGAAAAATGCGGGCGCCTGCATCTTAGGGTGGGGGATTACGGGAAAGGAGGCTTGCCGATGCCCAGGGACCTCCCGTTGGGGAACGGTTCACTGCTCGTGAACTTCGATTTCACGTACCGGGTGAGGGATGTCTATTTCCCCCACGTCGGCATGGAGAACCACGCGCAGGGACACGCCTTCAGGTTCGGCGTATGGGTGGACGGCATGTTCCGATGGATCGAGGATCCCGGGTGGGTGCGGGACCTGCGGTACCGCACGGACACGCTGGTCACCTCGGTCAGCCTCCATCATCCCGAGCTGGAACTGGGGATCGAATGCGAGGACGCCGTCGACATGGCTGTGAACCTGTTCGTCCGGCGCTTCGATATCCACGAGCTCTCGGGACGGGCGCGTGAAGTCCGGCTCTTCTTCCACCACGACTTCCGTATCCTGGAGAATCCGGTCGGGGACACCGCCTATTACGAGCCGCAGCGGCGCTGTCTCATCCACTACAAGGGGAAGCGATGGTTCCTGATCAACGGGGCGAAATGGAACGGCTCGCCGCCCGGGGTCGTCGAGGACGACGGGGCCGAGGGGACGGGCCCCCCGGGGATGACGGTGGGGATCGACCAGTGGGCGACCGGCGTCAAGGAGTTCATGGGAAAGGAGGGGACCTGGAGGGACGCCGAGGACGGACGGCTCCAGGGGAACCCGATCGCGCAGGGATCGGTCGACTCCACTATCGGGCTCTCGGCGAAAACGTCCCCGTGCTCCCCGGCCGTAATCCATTACTGGATGGCCGCGGGCGAGTCGTTCGACGAGGTGGCGGAAATAAACCGCAGCGTCCGGAAGCGGGGCCCGGACGACTTCCTCGGCCGGACGCGCGCCTACTGGGAGCTGTGGGTGGACAAGTCCGATTGGGACTTCGGGGGGATTCCGGAGGAGATCGTCGGCTGTTTCAAGCGCAGCCTTCTGATACTGCGGACCCAGATAGACAACGGCGGCGGGATCACCGCCGCGAACGACCACGACATCATTCAGTTCGCCCGGGACACGTACAGCTACGTATGGCCGCGAGACGGGGCGCTTACCGCCTTCGCCCTGGACCTTTCGGACCACTTCCAGGCCTCCCAGGCGTTTTTCGATTTCTGCCACCGGGTCATCACGAAGGAGGGGTACTTCCTGCACAAGTACAACCCGGACGGTTCACTGGCCAGCTCCTGGCATCCCTGGCAGGGGAAGGATGGAAAGCAGCTCCCGATCCAGGAGGACGAAACGGGGCTGGTCCTTTGGGCGCTCTGGAAGCACATGGACCGGTTCGGGGACGTCGAATGGATAAAGGACAAGTACCGCGGGCTGGTCGCGCGCTCGGCTAACTGGATGGTTTCCTATACGAACAAGGCGACCGGCCTGCCGCTTCCCAGCTACGACCTGTGGGAAGAGCGGTACGGCGTGCACGCCTTCACTGTCGCGGCGGTCTGGGCGGGGCTGATCGCCGCCTCGCGCTTCGCGTACCGGTTCAACGAGGGGCACCTGGCGCAAAAATGGAAAGGCGCCGCCGACGCGATCAGGGCGGCGGCCGACCGGTTCCTCTACCGGCCGGAGCTGGGGCGGTTCGTCCGCAGCGTGGACGTGAGCGCGGAAGGGGATGTGGACGCCGATCCGACCCTGGACGCAAGCCTCTACGGGCTGTGGTATTTCGGGATGTACCCATCCGACGATCCCAGGATAGTCCGGACGATGGAAGCGGTGCGGGAAAGGCTCTGGATCAAGACCGAGGTCGGGGGTATGGCGCGGTACGAAAACGACATCTACCACCAGGCGTCCGGGGACATCGGGCGCGTGCCGGGGAATCCCTGGTTCGTCTGCACTCTATGGATAGCCCAGTGGCACGTCGCGCTGGCGAAAAGCCGGGCGGACCTGGAACCCGCCCTGGGCATCTTGAAGTGGGCGGCCGCGCGCGCCTTGCCAAGCGGCGTGCTCGCGGAGCAGGTCCACCCGTACACCAACGCGCCGCTGTCGGTCTCGCCGCTGACGTGGAGCCACGCCGCGTTCGTGACGGCATTTCTGGAGTACGCGGACCGGCAGGCGGGCCTTTCGGCATGTCCCGCGTGCGGAGAACGCCGCCGCTTGAAGCATGCGAACCGTGAAGGGAAGTGACGCGCCCGGGCGATCGGACCCGCTCGCCATTCGTGCGGGATTGACTGTACAATAGTGCAAAAAAATCCGTGGGAGGAACATCCGTTGATCCTTCCGTATCGGGGCGTGGTTCCCGCCTGCCACCCCACCGTGTTCGTAGCCGAGGGCGCCAAAGTCATCGGCGGCGTGGAGATAGGCGAGGATTCAAGCGTCTGGTTCAACACCGTCATCAGGGGGGACATCAACCGGATCCGGATCGGCAGCAGGACCAACGTCCAGGACAACTGCACGCTGCACGTGACGGTCGCCAACGCCGTGGTCGTCGGCGATTCCGTGACGTTCGGCCACGGGGTCGTCGCCCACGGCTGCGCCATAGAGGACCTTTGCCTGATCGGGATCGGCTCGGTGGTGCTCGACGGGGCGGTGATCGGCAGGGGGAGCGTCATAGGGGCCGGAGCGGTCGTCCCCCCGGGCATGGCGGTCCCTCCGCATGCCCTGGTGCTCGGCGTGCCCGGGAAGGTGGTGAAGATCCTTGCCCCCGGGTCGGCCGACGCCAACAGGATCACGGCCGATCACTACGTCGAGTACGCGCGCACCTACAGGAAAGGATGAGGAGGG
This sequence comes from Candidatus Deferrimicrobiaceae bacterium, assembly GCA_036555205.1. Taxonomy (GTDB): domain Bacteria; phylum Desulfobacterota; class Deferrimicrobia; order Deferrimicrobiales; family Deferrimicrobiaceae; genus FEB-35. The sequence continues at coordinate 2,908 of DATBLU010000110.1, read as the reverse complement.
GAGATGGGGCGGATCGAGGAGATCTGGAACGGGGACCGGCTGATCCGGGATTTCGGGATGAAGCTTCTGGAGGCCAGGGAAGGATACGCGCGGGTGTCGGTGAAGGTGGAGGACCGGTTCCTGAACGCGCACAATATCGGCCACGGCGTCCTGCTTTTCGCCGCCGCCGACGCCGCCTTCGCGCTGTCGGTAAACGCGACGGTCGACGCGGTCGGCGTCCAGTGGAGCCTGAACGTCATCCGGGCGGCGAAGCCGGGCGAGGAGGTGGTCGGGGAATCCCGGGTGTTCCACCGCGGGCGGCAGTCGATGGTCTGCGAGCTCACGGTCACCGCGGGGGACGGCCGCGTGCTCGCCCGAGGGCAGTCGACGGCTCTCCCGGTATCGCGCGAAGCCTACAAGGAGGGCGCCGCGGCGAGGAAGGCTACGTAACCGCTCTCTCCCGGCGCGCCCGGAGCCGCCGTTGCCTCTTCCGGTGCCAGAACTTCAGCTTCCTCCAGAAGCGGTCCTCCTTGCGTTCGAACCGCTCACGCCACGACCGGAGAAAGGCCAGGTTTCCCAGGTCGTCGAAGAGCGAGTACGCCACGGGCGTGACGATCAGGGTCAACAGCAGCGAAAGCGCCTGGCCGCCGATGATGACCTTGGCGAGGGACGCCCGCGACGCCGCCCCCGGGCCCTTGCCCAGCGCGATGGGGATCATCGCGGCGATGAGCGTGACGGTGGTCATAATGATCGGCCGAAACCGCGCGGCGTTCGCCTCGAGTATCGCGGCGTTGCGCTCCAGCCCGCGTCCCCGCAAGGTGTTGGTGTAGTCGACCTGCAGGATCCCGTTTTTCTTCACGATGCCGAAGAGCAGGAACAGCCCGAGTATGCTGTAGATGTTCAGCGTCTCCCCGAGCAGCACGAGTGAGAGCAGGGCGAACGGGATCGAGATCGGAAGGGCGAGCATGATCGATACGGGGTGCAGGAAGCTCTCGAACTGGGCGGCCAGCACCATGTACATGAACACTACCGAGAGCAGCAGGGCGACCAGGAAGTTCACCAGGGTCTCCTGCATCGTCTTCGCGCGCCCGAAGAACTCGATCCTGTAGTCCGGCGGCAGCTCCATGCGATCCACGATCTTGCGCACGTGATCGGTCGCCGCCCCAAGCGCCAGTCCGTCCAGGTTTGAGGTTATCGTGACCTGCCGCTGGCGGGTCGCCCGGTCGATCTGGGCCGGCCCGAGCTCCGGCGACAGCCCTGCAACGTCGCGGATGCGGACCTTGCCGAGCCTTGAGGAGGGGACGGGCAGGTTGGACACCTCGGGGATGGAGCTGCGGTACGGCAGGTCCGCGCGCAGCCACACGTCGTACTGGTCGGCCCCCTCCCGGTACTTGGTGACCTTCTCTCCGCCGACGAAGACGTTAAGGGACGAGGCGACGTTCTGGACCTGCACCCCCAGGTCGGAAGCCTTTTTCCGGTCGACGGTGACGCGGACCTCGGGTTTCCGGTTGGACAGGGAGGTGTCCACGTCCACGAACCCGTTGATCTTCCGCATTTCGTCCGTGATCCGGCCGCTGTAGGATTCCAGCTTGGCGAGGTCCGGGCCGCGCAGAACGAAGCTGACCGGTGTCTGCCGGATCCCCCCGCCGCGCCCGATCGCTGATATGTTCTGGACGGAGACGCGCAGGGACGGGAACCTGGCCATTACCTTTCGAACGTCCTTCATGATGTCGAACTGTGAATAGTCCCGTTCCTCGAGGTCCACGGTGCGGACGTAGATCGTCCCCTGCGTGACGTCCCCTTCGGCCACGTCGCCTATCTGGGCAAGCAGGTGCTTCACCCCGCGGACCCGCATGACGTCGGCCTCCACCTCCGCGAAGACCTTGTCGGTCGTCTCCAGCGAATAGCCTTCCGGCGTCTGGATGAAAATCTCGAACTCGCTCTGGTCGTCGAAGGGAAGGAAGTCCTTCGCCACCAATCCCCCCAGCGGGATCATGGACAGGATGACGGCGCCGGCGACGGCGACGACCACCCACCGGTGCGCCAGCGCTTTTCGCAGCAGCGCGAGGTATCCGCCCGAGACTGCCCGGTAGAACCGGTTCTCCTTGGAGGATGCGGTCCCCGCTCCCGCCCGCTTCACCTTCAGGAAACGGGAGGAGAGCATCGGCGTCAGGGTGAACGAGATGAACCAGGAGAACAGGATGGCGAACGCCACCGTGATGCCGTACGAGTGGAAAAACCTTCCCACGGTCCCGGACATGAAGGCCACGGGGAGAAAGATGACGACCAGGGAGAGCGTGGTCGCCGACACGGCGAGGCCGATCTCGGCGGTGGCTTCCACGGCGGCCTTGCGGGGGGGAGACCCCTCCTCCTCCACGTGGCGGAATATGTTTTCCAGCACGACGATCGCGTCGTCGATGACTATCCCCACGGCGAGCGTGAGCGCCAGGAACGTGATGTTGTTCAGCGTGAAGCCCAGGACGCGCATCACCGTGAAGGTGCCGATGATCGAGGCGGGGATCGCCACGGCGGCGATCAGCGTGGAGCGCCAGTTCCCCATGAAAAAGAGCACGACCAGGGATGTCAGCACGGCGCCGAGGATAAGGTGCGTCCTGACCTCGTGGATCGATCGCAGGATGAAGGTCGACTGGTCCCTTATCGGATTTATCTTTATGTCGGCCGGCAGCGTCTTCTGGATCTGCGCGATCCGCTCCTTCACCTTGCTGATGACGTCGATGGTGTTCGTCCCCGACTGCTTCTGGACTACGAGGTTGACGGAAGGATTCCCGTCGAATCGGGCCAGGGAGCGGGGCTCCTCCTGCCCGTTCTCTACCCACCCGATGTCGCGGATCATGACGGGGCGGCCGTTCAGGTTGGCGACGATCAGGCCCTGGAAATCCTCCACCGTCGGCATGCGGCCCATCGTCCT
>DATBLU010000107.1:0-5959 GCA_036555205.1 Candidatus Deferrimicrobiaceae bacterium | reverse complement strand
CTTGTAATGCCCGAAGAGGTAGCCGATCTCACGGCCGCCGACGCCGATGTCGCCGGCGGGGACGTCGGTGTGCTCGCCTATGATCCGCCAGAGCTCGGTCATGAAGCTCTGGCAGAAGCGCATAACCTCTCCGTCCGATTTCCCCTTGGGATCGAAATCGGACCCGCCCTTCGCCCCGCCGATCGGCAGCCCGGTAAGGGAGTTCTTGAATATCTGCTCGAACCCCAGGAACTTTATGATCCCGAGATAGACGGATGGGTGGAACCGCAGCCCCCCCTTGTAGGGGCCGAGCGCGCTGTTGAATTGGACGCGGAAGCCCCGGTTGATCTGGACCTCGCCCTTGTCGTCCTGCCAGGGCACCCTGAAGATCGTCTGCCGCTCTGGCTCGCAGATCCGCTCGATTACCTTTGCCTCGGCGAACTCCGGATACTTGACGAGGACGGGCCCAAGCGATTCGAGCACCTCCTTGACCGCCTGGTGGAACTCCACCTCCCCCGGATTGCGCTTCATGACCTCCTGGAAAATCGCCTCGAGTCTCTCCGTCAACGCCATGTTCTCTCCTCCCCCTTCTTCCGCTTTTTTCCGTTGATCGGCGCCCCCCTTGAGGGAGGCCCGTGAAATCCGAATTTACCCCTTTCGCATCACAGGTCAAGGCAATCCCGATAAATTGGGTATAATCGGGTATAATCCAAACAGAGGGGGCGATGGACAAAAGGCTCGACAACCGGCTGCCGGGGATCTCCCCGCCCGCCTGGCCCGTCATCCTGTCCCGGATTTCGGAGATAGACGAGCTGAAGGGATGGTGGAAGGGGCGGTTCGAACCGCCGCCCTTTTATCTCGGCGGCCTGCGCAGGAAGACGATAGCGCTTTCCGCGAAAGCCTCCGCCGGGATCGGATGGATCGGCCTGCCGCGCGCGGCGGACGGGCTTTTGCCCTCGCCGGTTCCATCCCGGGCGGAGGAGATGCGCCGCGCATCGTGGGCGCGTTACGCGCACATCCTGAAGGCGATATTCGACGGGCACGTAAAGATGCACCTGACGCGGGAAACGGTCTTGGGCATCCATGACGGGCTTTTCAAGCATTCCCCGGCGGAACAGGCCCAAGGGGGGGCATACCGGTCCCTGCCCGACCGCGCCGCATTCACCCATCGCCGGACCGCCGAATCGATCGCGCTTCGACCGGCGGCCCCCGAATCGATCGGGGCCATGATGGACGCGCTCATCTCATGGACGAACTCCCGCCTGGATACGGGCGCATCCCATCCTCTGCTCGTCGTCGCCGGCTTTGTACTGGAATTCCTCGCGATACGCCCTTTCACGACCGGCAACGGCCGCACCAGCCGCCTGCTCACCGATCTGCTGCTGCTTCGGTGCGGCTACGGCTACCTCCCGTACGCTTCGCTGGAGAAGGTCATATCCGAGCGCAATGCGAGTTACTACCTCGCACTGCGAAAAAGCCAGGCGTCGCTGCACCTGCCGCGGCCCGACATGGGCCCGTGGTTTCTCTCGTTCCTCGAAGCGATGCGCGCACACGCGAGGGAGCTCAAGGGGAATCTCGCGTCGATGCCGCCGGGGAGAATGTTATCGGGCAACCAGGAGGGGGTGCTGGCGCTGTTCGAACGCCACCGGGAGGTCACAAACCGGCTGGCGTCGGGAGAGCTGGGCCTGCCCCGGGAAACCGCCAAGCAGACATTGAATCGCCTCGTCTCGCTCAACATGATCGAGCGCGTCGGCGCGGGACGCGCCGCCCGCTACCGGAAGACGGAACCGGCATAAGCGGCGCCCGGGCGCGCGGTGCCGGCGTAGCCGCCGCAGGAGGGGGGGCGCAGCGAGGCCGGCCTCCAGGGGGCCGTTGCCGAAGAGGCCGTGCACAGAGAGGGTCGATGCGCCGCTTCCGGCGAGGTGTCCGACCGAGGCGTACCCGCTGCGGTACGGTGAGGAAGGGCAACGAAGCCGGAGCGGATGCAGCGGCCCTCGAATGCCGGGATCTGAGGGAATGGCCCCCTGGAGGCCGGAGCGCAGCCTGTAATACCTGGCAGGCAGGGTAGCCGATCGGGCGGCCCGCTTCACACCCGCTCCGCGAAGTAGCAGACGGCGCGCTGTTTCAGCGAATCGGCGTTGAGGAGGAGCCTCCGGCCGCCGGTCCCGGCCGGCACGTCGATGACGCGGACGACACCGGCCAATCCCGCGTCGTCCGGAAGCAGCTCGGCCAGCCGGTTCTTCGACCGCAGGAAGAATCCCTCGTTCAGGCAACTCCCTTTCGCCTTCGGAAACACGGCCAGGTAGAGCATGTTCGTCTCGACCAGGTCGTTGAAGAAATGCGTGCCCAGGGAAACGTTGGGGATGATGTGCTTGCCCATGGCGACGACCTCGCAGAGCACGGAGACCGTTGCGATCTCCGCGAACGAGACCGGCACGCCCAGCGACGCCATCTTCGTCCCCCACCGCCCGGGCCCCAGGAGCATGACGGATTTGCGCCCGCCCTCTTCCTCCAGGTGGGTGAGCATCCCGATGAGGCGGGCCACGGAGTGGCGGTCCCCGATCGGCATCTCCCCGTAGATGGAAGGGACGACGTAGATCAGCCGGTCGATGGCGGCGTGCGAGCTCTGTCCTATTATCGGCCCTCGCGTTTCGAAGACCAGGTCGTTCCGGGGGATTGACCGTGGAGGGGGCAGGATGATGCCTCCCTCCTTTACCTGCAGGGGGCGGCACTGCACGAGGTTGACCCGGTAGCTGCCGTCTTCGAGGAAGTTGGCGGTGAACTCGATGTCCACCTGGTACTCGTAGGCATCCCGCAGGGCGGCGAGCATATCCCGCATGTCCGGGACGAACGACGTCGCGGAGAGCAGCCGGTCGAAGGTGAGGACGCAGCGGGACGGCCTCCCGGCAGCCGGGCTTCCCGCCCTCCCGCGGTCGCCGGGCCGCTCCTTGCGCGCGGCGAACATGTCGATCGGCAGGTCCGGGCTGGCCTGCACGACCTCGTCGACGTTCAGGGAAACGAAGCTGTTCGCCGAAAGGTCCAGCGCGTCCACGCGCCTCTGGGCGAACTCGACGACCTCGCCGAAGTCGGCTTCAGGCCGCCGCGCGGGGGCGTTCAGCGCAACAAGGCGGGTATAGTCGTCGTCGGACCGCTCCACCGCCCTCGTCCCGAGCCCGAAGACGATCCGGAGCATGCCGGCCCGGGGCTCGATGTACTCGCTCCAGGCGTACGGGTTGTACGATAGCCCGACGCCCGCGATCTGGGGGAAGAACAGGTGCCCGTGGATGGCGCCCGACACCCTCTGCACGAGGAGCGCCATCTGCTCGTCCCGGTCGAGGAGGCCCCGGTGGGCCCTGTACAGCAAGGCTTCCTCGCTCATCGTGCTGGCGTAGACGCTTTTTACGGCCGACAGGAAAGCCTCGAGCCGATCCTCCGGGGAACCCTGGTTCGGGCAGAACACGCTGTCGTACTTCCCGGTGAACGCATTGCCGAAGCTGTCCTCCAGGAGACTGCTGGACCGCACGATTATGGGCGATTGCCCGAAGTATTCCAGCATGGTCAGGAACTGCCCGCGTATGAACGAGGGAAAGGTCCCCGACAGGATCCTCCGGCGCGCCTCTCCCGCTCCTTCGAGGAATGAAGCGGTGTTCCGCTGGTCGCGCCTGGCCTGCCACAAGCCGTTCCTTACAAGGTACGTGTAGAAGACGTCGGAACCGATGTAGAAGGAATCGTGGGTTTCCATCCGGCCGCGCCAGCGCCCGTTTTCACTCGCCAGGATGGCGCGGGACAGGAGCATCCCGACGGATTTCCCGCCGATCAGCCCCGTCCCGATCATGCGCTTGCGTATGGCCAGCAGGTCCGAGAGGCCCAGGTAGCGGGAGGCCAGGCGGATGACCCGCTCGTCCCTGGTTACCATCATCCGAAGCAGGCGGGGGAAAATGCCTTCCGCTTCCTCCTTCGGCCGAACGCCGCTTTCCACCCCCTCCAGGACCTCGCGGGCCTCGAGGAACTTCCGGTCCCAGATATCGAGCGTGCGCGAGACGGCGTCCACTCGCTGCTCCGTGATCCGGGCCAGCACCTCGGCGAGCACCGAGCTCTCGGTCAGCGGGCGGAATGCCCCACCGTCGCGCACATGGGGGAGGAACATCGTCGGCGAGTACCGCTGGTGGACCTTCAAGGGGTGCACGTACAGGCTCCCCTCGTGGCGGAACACGTCGAGCAGCAGCTGGGTCGTATTGCGGATCGCGGAGACGGCCTCGAACGAGTGGCGATCCCGCAGGAGTGCGAAATAAGTGATCGTCTCGAGCTCGTAAAGGTACGGGCAGGTGACCATGAAGAAGTTGCCCAGCATCAGGTCGCTGTACCAGTCGGCCGCGAGGTCGGACAGGCAGTCGAAAAGGTAGAAGGTTCCCCGCCCGGACCTCTCGATGACCTTGTGTATCTCGGCGGTGAACGTCTCGAACCCCACCTCCGGATTCAGCCGGTGGATCTCCGCGCCGCTTTCCTCCCCCACCAGCTCGGGATGGCGGGCGAACCGGAAGTAGACGAGCTTCTTCCCGCTCCCGAGGGCGTCCTTACAGTACGGATCCACGAAGGGGATGTAGTCCTCGACGGAATCCACCTGCCATACGATATTGTCGCCCGGCAACAGCCCCTGGACCACCCGGTCCAGTCCCGGCAGTCCCGTGCTCAACGGTCTCGAGTCGGCCTTCATCCGCCCCTCCCCGGCGGGCGGCCCCTCAAGGGCCATCCCGTACACGCGGGTATTCTACCATCAAGGAAAAAGGAAGCGATGGAGGAGGGGCTGGAGACGGGTATAATGGCGCAATGCGACCGCGGAGACGCGCACCGTGAAGCAGGCGGACCTTATACTTCTCCATCCTCCGAGCGTATACAACTTCCGCGAAATTCCGATCTTTCATGGTCCCATAAGCGACGTAATCCCCTCGTCTTCCATCTTCGAGAATTACCCGATCGGATTCCTGACCATTTCCGAATACCTGAGCAGGCACGGCTTCGCCGTCAGGATCGTCAACCTGGCCATGAAGATGCTCGAGGATTTTTCGTTCGACCCGGAAGGTTTCATCGCGAAACTCCATCCCGCCGCCTTCGGAATCGACCTGCACTGGCTCCCCCACGTGGACGGCGCCTTGAGCCTGGCGGAGGCGGTCAAAAGGCGGCATCCCGACATCCCGGTGATCTTCGGCGGCCTGTCGGCGACCTATTACCGGCAGGAGATAATGCGCGACTACCCTTTCGTGGATTTCATCGTCTGCGGCGATTCGACCGAAGAGCCCCTGCGGCTGCTCATGGAGGCGATCAAGTCCGGTGGAGATTACCGGACCGTGCCGAACCTGGTATGGCGGAACGGGGAGGGGGGCGTAACGGATAACGGCATTTCCTACCGGCCCGCAAATCTCGATTACGTGCACTTCGATTATTCCCATCCCGTGAAAATGACGATGAAATACCACGATCCGTGGGGCTACCTGCCGTTCCGGAACTGGCTGTCAAACCCTGTAATGGCGGTTTTTTCCTGTCGAGGGTGTTCCCATGACTGCGCGTCGTGCGGGGGATCCGCATCGGCGTTCCGCCGGCTCTGCTCGCGGGAGCAGCCGGCGTTCAGGTCCCCGGAGCTGCTGGCGAAGGACGTGAGAAACATAGCGAGGTATACCGGAGCGCCCGTGATGGTCATAGGCGATCTCCTGCAGGCCGGAAACGATTACGCTGAAACTTTCCTTGCGGCCATGAAAAAGTACAGGATCAGGAACGGGCTGGCGATAGAATTTTTCCGCCCTCCGGCGGCTGACTTCGTACGGAAGGTGGCCGATTCGCTGCACAATTTCAACGTGGAGATTTCGCCCGAGTCGCATGATACGCGCGTCCGCAGGGCATTCGGGAAACAGTATGACAACGACGAACTGGAAGCGTCGATCGATGCGTTCGTTCGCAGTTCGTGCCGGCGGCTCGACCTGTTTTT
>DATBLU010000250.1:0-5729 GCA_036555205.1 Candidatus Deferrimicrobiaceae bacterium | reverse complement strand
CCGGATCCCAAGCTCTTCTTCCGACTCCCGGAGCGCGGTTTCCAGAAGATCGGCGTCCGCCGGGTCGCGGCTCCCGCCCGGGAAGCAGATCTGCCCCTTGTGGTGGGGCACCAGCTCGGTCCGCCGGGCGAGCACGACGGCAACCTGGTCGCCCCTGACGCGAAGCGGAACAAGAACGCCCGCGGAGCGCAGCCCCTCCGGGGGGACAACGCGATGCGGCAGGGGCCTCAAGACCCCTTTCAGGCGGGCGAAGAAGCCGTCCGCCGGCGCGACTTGCTGCAATTTTTCCTCCCGACTTTCAATCCGGCGCCTTCTCAAGCAGGATGAATTCCGACCGTTCGAACCCAAGCGCCCTGAAGAAGCCGACGAGCCCTCCCTCGTTCCAGTTGACCATCGTCATGACCCGCTCGACGTTGTGATTCCGGAAATAAAGACCCAGTTTCCCTATCAGTTCCCGCGCGACTCCCTTCCCCTGGAAATCCGGGTCAACCCCGACTATCTCGATCCAACCGCTCTTCGGGATGGCGAACTCCCAGCCGCGTATATCCCCCAGGATGAATCCGACGATCCTGCCTTGCGCCTCGGCGACAAGGCATCCCAGGGGGTTCCGCGTCAGGGCGTCCAATATCCGGGACTCCCATTGCGCCTCGTGCGGATGCCCCGTGATCTTCTCGTTGATCGAAAGAACCGCTTCCGTATCCTGCGCATTCATGCGCCTCACCGTAACGCTCACGATCTCCTCCTCCGGTCCTTCGCGAAGTTGCGGACCACGTCGGCAAGCAGGGAGGGCCTGGCGTACCGCCGAAAGATGTTCCTGAACGAGTCATGTCCCGAAACCGCGTTGAAGAGAGCGTCATGCATTCCCTGGTCCACCTTGGCCATGGAAAGAACGGTCCCGAGCATGCCCATCATGTCCCCGGCCTTGCACAGGTTCCGCATCCAGGTGCCGTATACGTAGTCCTCCCGCAGAGGCCGCGTCACCTCCTCGTACTTCCGGAAAGAGGCGGGCGATATGCCGTGCTCCACCAGCGTTTCCGCCGCAAGGATCCCCGTCTCGATGGCCATGTTGATCCCTTTCCCCTTGAAAGGGCGCAGCCAGCCCGTGGTGTCCCCCACAGTCAAGTATGAGTCCCCGACGGCTCCTTCCGCCGGCGCCCCGGGAAATTTGCCGCGGTACACCTCCTGTTCGTCGATCGATACCGGCGGCAGATGCTCCCTGACGACGTCCGAGGAAAGGAAGGCGAACATGTCCTCGACGGTGGCATTCGCCCCCGCTACGTTGACGTTTATATGGTCCCCTTTGGGCGTTATCGCCCCGAACTCGAGGTTCGGGATGCCCGGGGGGAAAAGGTACGCATAGATGATGCTTCCCAGTTTTTTCTCGATGAAGGATGGGTCCGCATGGAGCTTCATTACGTAGGTCTGTATGAACTTTCGGGGACGCCCGTACTTCCCGCCCGTGGCCTCCTCGAAGATGTCTATCATGCCGTCGTCGATCCCGAACGCCCCGACGACGGCGTCCGCCTTCAGCATCCCTCCTTCCGTATATAGGAAAACCTGCTTCCGATCGCCCTTCGGAAAATCGATGCCGGTAACCCTGCTCCGGTGCACTTCCACGCCTTCCCGCTCGGCGCAGGACAACAGGTAGCGGTCGAACATCACCCGCCGGACGGCGTACGTCGCCCCGGCGCGGTGCGGCCCGACGAGAAGTATCTCCTTCCCGCCCGCGTGGAGTCGGTAGCCGTATATCTGGCGCTTGAATATTTCATAGGGCAGTTCGACGGCGAGTCCGCTCCGCAGAATTTCCTCGATGGGAGGCGAAAGAACCCCGACGCACTGGTTGTAATGGCGCTCGAAGTCCTTCCCCTCGTAAAGGACTACCCGGACGCCCAGTCCCCTCTCGCGTGAGAGCCGCTGCAAGCGGATGGCCGTCGCGGAGCCGCCGGGGCCGCCCCCGATGATTCCCACGGTTTTTCCCCGGATATCCCCTCCGACCGACGACATTTCCCCCGACCCTACTCTCCTGCCGGAGCAACGACCGCCAGGAGCTGGCCTTCCTCGACCCTTTCGTTCACCTTGATGCAGATCTCCTGGATCACGCCGGCCATGGGAGACTTGACGGCGTTCTCCGTCTTCATAACCTCTATGTTCATGACCTCTTCGCCGCGCTTTACGCGGTCGCCGGCTTTCAGGACCCTGTCCTTCGTGCCGATCCTCCAGACGGTGCCGGTAACCGGCGACCCGATCTCCCCCTTGACCGCGGGGGTGGCCTTTCTTACGGCCTTCCGCGCGAGCGCCGCCTCGGGCAATTCCACGGGAAAGACGTGCATGATGTTGTCGACCGACAGGACCACGTGCTTGACGCCCCCCACTCCTTCCCCTATCGAGACGAGCTTGATCTCGTGAGGCTTGCCGTCCAGCGGGATCGACACGGAGTCGCCCGGCCGCCGCAAGCCCCGGAACCAGACGGAGGTCGGCAGATTGGTAGTGTCCCCGTAATCCTTCCGGAACTTGAGGAAGTCGACCGCCGCCTTCGGGTGCATAAGATATAAGATGAACTCCTCGTCGGTAGCGGGGCGGCCCAGCTCATCCTCCATGGCCTTGCGCGATTTCTCCAGCTCCTCGTCCGCGAGGCGGGCCAGAGGCGATGACTCTATCCGCTCGCTTTTGACCCTCTCCTCCCAGCCGTCCCCGAACGCGCTGCGGTAGACCCAGTCCTTCGGCCATCCGAACGGGAGGGGTCCGTATTTCCCCAGGAGAAGGTTCTTGAGGTCGTCGGTCGCTCCCGAAAAGAGCCGCAGGAGCATGTGCTCGTCGGCCTGCGTCAGCGCCTCCAGCCGCTCTCCCGCATGGAAATACCTGTCGAGCGCCTGGAACAGCTTGCGGACGCTGTTGCTCCCCCCCTCCTTGTGGAGCCGCTGGATGATCCCCGCCCAGGTGGTCCAGGTGATCTGCGATCCCGGCGTCACGTCGAAGTACTTGATGATCCGGTTCCCGTACGCCATACCTTTCAGTATGTCGGGCATGAGCTCCAGGAAGCCCCCCTTCTCCGCCTGCTCGAACGAAGAGGGGAACGCCCCCCCGGGCATCCTGTGATCCGTCACGTCGTGGGAGAAACCCTTGTATTGCGACTCGAACTTGTCGTAATTGCGGATAAAGCCCCGGACGGCGTCCGAGGCCTCACTGGCGCGCGACATGTCGAGGCGCACCGAATATCCCAGCTCGCGCAGGTACCTGGTAAGCGGCCGGACCGGCACGTGGCCGTAGAAGCGTGAGAATGCGTCGTCGGTGACGTCGAAGAGCCTGGCGCCGCCAGCGGCCGCCGCCGCCATCGCCGGAATCGCAAGCCCGTCGGTTGCATGCCTGTGGTACTGGATCACGAGACCAGGGTACTTCTGGAGGATCGCGTCGACCAGCCGCTTTATGCGCTCGGGGCTGCCGACCCCCGCCATGTCCTTTATGCAGAGGATGATGCCGCCGGTACCCCCGCACATCGCCACGATCTCCCTGACCGTTCGCAGGTAGTAGGCGTCGGAGCATTCGGGCGATTCCGTGAACGAGATCGCGGGCTCGAAGATTTTCCCCCCCGCGAGCACCTCCTCGGCGATCGGAGCCATGTTCGGGATGTAGTTCAGGAAATCGAAGCAGCGCCATACGTCGATCGCCGGCAGAAACGCGCGCACCGCGAGCCGGACGACGTTGCGCGGGTACATACGGTACCCCCAGACGTTGGTGGACCGTATGAGCGTCTGGGTGAGGACATTCGGCATGCGCCGCGCCCACAGATCCGCTTCCTCGAACGGGTCGATCTTGTTGTTCAGCAGGTCCTGGTGGAAGCGCGCACCTCCGTGGACTTCCACGGAGAAGTAGCCTGTCTCGTTGTAGAGGGGCACGAGCATGGCCATGTCATGGAGGGTGAAACGGTTCTTGAAGTCGCTCTGGCCGGTGTCCCGCGGGCCCGTGTTGGTATAAAAAACTTCCCCGCTCTCGCGCAGGCTTTTAAGAAACTTCTTCGTCCCCCTCTTCGCGAGGCTTCCCCGCATCCCCCCCCCTGGAAACGCCTTCTCGGTCATGCCCCGTGGATGTTGCGCCCGAAGGCCGACACCTCGGCGACGAACCGTGCGAGCTTGAAGATCTCTTCCTCCGCCTCTACGTACTCGGTAAGCCCGGCTATGTTCTGCTCGATGAATCCCGTATGGATCTCTCCCTTGACGAAGTCGGGGTGGTCCATGATCCTTCGCAGCAGCGGGATCGTCGTCTTGACCCCCCAGATCTCGTATTCACGCAAGGCGCGGCGCATCCGCTCGATGGCGGTCTTGCGGTCCTTGCCCACCGAACAGATCTTGGCCAGCAGCGAATCGTAGAACGGCGGGACCTGCCATCCCTGGTAGATGCCGGACTCCGTACGTATGAAAGGCCCGCTGATCTGGCGAAGGAAGGAGATCCTCCCGAACGACGGAGCGAATCCGTTCTTCGGGTCCTCCGCGTTGATCCGGCACTGGATCGCGTGACCGCGCAGGAAGACGTCCTCCTGGGCGAGAGACAGCCGCTCCCCGGCCGCGATCTTGTACATTTTCCTGATTATGTCGAATCCGCTTATCATCTCGGTGACCGTGTGCTCCACCTGGATCCGCGTGTTAACCTCGAGCGCGTAGAACTTGCCCGCGCGGTCGACGAGGAATTCGAGCGTGCCGGCCGTCTCGTACCCGATGTCCTTCATGGCGCGGACTACCACGTCGCCCATCTTTTTGCGAACCTCGGGGGTAAGCAGGGAGCTGGGCGCTTCCTCCACGAGCTTCTGGTGATGCCGCTGGATGGAGCACTCGCGCTCGCCCAGGTGGATGACCCTGCCGTATCGGTCGGCCAGGAACTGGAACTCTATGTGCCGGCCCCCCTCGATGAACTTCTCGACGTAGACGGTATCCTTGCCGAACGCCTTCTCGGCGACCGAACGGGCGGCCTCCAGCTTCTCCTCTACCTCGTAAGGAGAGGCGACCTTCTGCATCCCCTTCCCGCCGCCTCCGGCGGTCGCCTTGATGATGACGGGCCATCCGACGCGGTCGCCGAACTTTATGACCTGGTCCGCGTCCTCGACGTCGGTCAGGCCCGGCGTCACGGGAACGCCCGAGGCGGAAAGCGCCTTGCGGGCGGAGATCTTGTCGCCCAGGATGCGCATGACGCGGGCGGAGGGGCCGATGAAGACCATCCCCTCGCGGTCTACCGCCTCGGCGAAATCGGGGTTCTCCGCCAGGAAGCCGTATCCCGGGAAGATCGCGTCGCAGCCGGAATCCTTTGCCGCGCGCAGAACGGCTTCTATGTCCAGGTAGCTCATGCTGGCGGGGGACGGGCCCAGCCGCACCCCCTCGTCGGCGAGCTTCACGTGGAGGGACAGCTCGTCGCAATCGGAATACCCCACGACTGCCCTGATCCCCAGCTCGCGGCACGGCCGGATGGCCCGGCATGCGATCTCGCCGCGGTTTGCGATGAAGATCTTCCTGAAGGGACCCTGCCGGGTCATTCTATTCGATGTCCCTCCCGGTCAGGATTCGCAGCGCCTCCCTGTATTTCTGCGAGGTCTTTTCGATCACTTCGGGGGGAAGCTTCGGGCCCGGCGCGGTCTTGTTCCACGGAAGGGTCAGGAGGTAATCGCGGACGAACTGCTTGTCGAAGCTTTTCTGGGGCCCGCCGGCGCGGTAATCGGCGGCCGGCCAGAAGCGCGAGGAATCGGG
>DATBLU010000070.1:0-8844 GCA_036555205.1 Candidatus Deferrimicrobiaceae bacterium | reverse complement strand
ATGTTCACCGGGGCGTTCGACATGGGGCTGGTGATCGGGGCTGCGGCGTTCGGATTCGTGGCCGAGCACCTGGGATACGCGATGATGTTCTTTTCCTCGGCAGGCATGACCGGGGCGGGGGCGCTCTTCTTCTTCATGCAGGACCCTGCGTTCCGGAAAGCATCGCCTCCCGGACCTGTCTCATGAGCGCCTGGATGTCCGCCGCCGTTTTCCCCTCCGTAGGTATCGGAGGAAACACCTCCACGACCACGTTTCCCGGCCTTATCCGGAGCGTACCGGCCGCCACGATCTCCCTCGTCCCGGAAACCCTCACGGGGACGATCGGCAGGCCCGCGTGCATGGCCATCCAGAAACCGCCTTTTTTCAGCGACTGGAGATTCCCGTCCCGGCTGCGCGTCCCCTCCGGGTAGATCATCACCGAGTTGTTCCCCGAAAGGCCGGCGAGCGCCCGTTCCAGGGCGGCCTTGGACCCTTCCGGATCGGATCGGTCGACCATGATCTGCCCGCCGGCGAGCAGGACCCATCCGAAGACGGGGATCTTCGACAGCTCCTTCTTGAACACCCAGTGCAGGGGGTGGGGGATTACGGAAGCCAGCGCGGGCGAGTCGGCGTGGCTCACGTGGTTGGACATGAAGACGTACGGCTTCCGTATGTCGATATTCTCGAGCCCGCGGCACGAAACCTTGACCCCGAGGGCGAAGAGCGCTATCCGGGAATAGTTCTTCGAGACCCAGAGAAAAAGTTTTCCCTTGAGCGCCTTTCCGGGCAGCAGCAACCCGAGGAGGCTCGCGGGCACGCCGAAGACCAGCGTGAGAAATCCGATGAAGAAAAGCTGCAGGGCGTTGAGGATCGTCATCTCTCGGGGGGACGCCGTTTCCCGGTCCGTCGCCTGCCTTCCGGGCATACCGGCAGCAGCGGGCATTCCGGGCACAGGGGTTTACGCGGGCGGCAGGTCTCGCGGCCCAGCCGGATCAGGTTGATGTGCAGCGGCATCGACTCCCCGCGGGGAACGTGCGGCTCCAGGAGGAGCGCCGCGCGGGAGAGATCCGCAGCCGGGGGCACCAGCCCCAGCCTCCTGGTCACCCGCAGGATGTGCGTGTCCACCGGGAATGCCTCCATGCCGAAGGAAAAGAGCAGGACGACGTTGGCGGTCTTGACGCCGACGCCCGGAAAGGACGTGAGGTAGTCCCGCGCTTCGTCTCGGGGCATGCCGCCCAGGAAGTCCAGGGAGTATCCGCCGCGCTCCCGGTGAATCCGGGAGAGGCAGCCGAGTATCGCCTTCGCCTTGGCCCTGGCCAGGCCTCCGACCCGTATCGCATCCTCCACTGCATTCGGCGGCGCCGCGGCAAGGAGCTCGAACGTCGGAAACCGGCCCATGAGGGCGGCGAAGGCCCTGTCCCGGTTCACGTCGGTCGTGTTCTGGGAGAGAATTGTAAGGACCAGGTTGGAAAGCGGGTCGGTCCGGTGCGCGGAGCGGCGCGGGCGGCCGAACCGAAGGGAGAGCCGATCCGTCACGTCGCGCATGCGCACCGAAAGACTCATGCGCGGACCCGGGCGACCGGTCACCCCTTGCCGTCCCCCTCCAGTAAGACCGCCAGTCGAAGCCCGGGCTCGCTCAGGCGGACAGCCGGCTGAAGCTCCCAATACTCTATGAATCCCTTTCCCCGCAGGCCACGGACGGCCTCCTCGAGCTCGTGGCGCTCCATTCCCGCCTCGTCGTCCAGCCCCGATAGTCCGGGCGTCGCACCCGGCCCGATCTCGCGGTAAAAGCCCAGGAGGCAGCGCAGGAGCTTCTTCTCGGCGCTGGAAAGAGAGCGGCCCGTCACGCCTTCTCCGCCGGAGGGGGCGCCGTCGGCTTGCGGAGAGAAGCCAGCTCCCCCTCGAGTTCCCGCACCTTGCGGCCGCGGCGAATCGACGTGGGCAATCCGAACAGGAGCCCGACGAGGACGCCCGCCCCGAACGCGAATACGATTACGACCAGGAGGGAAGTGCTTCCGGAAAGGTGGAGGAAATTGACCGTCAGTATCCCCGGATTCTGGACGGCGAACGCCGCCACCAGGGCCAGCAGCACGATGATAAGCAGAAGCGCCGCTCTCATTTCGGAAAAATTATAGCACGCCTTCGCCTGGGTCTTTCAGGTTCCGGATGTCGGTCAAGACCCGCGAACAGTGCGCCACCCCCGGGCACTCGATATCGCACGGGTCGATGTGGGTTACCACGTGGGCGTTCCCCAGGGCGAGCCGGACCTCCTTTTCCAGGTGGTCCGCCACCCTGTGGGCGTCCTCCAGCTTGTATTCCCTGCAGACGACGACGTGGAAATCCACATGCTTCTGCGAGCCGGCCCGGCGGGTCCGCAAGTCGTGGAAATCGACTATCATCGGGCGATGCCTTTCGATGACCTCGCGAACCAGTTCCACGCTATCCTCGGGGAGCCCCCGGTCCAGGAGATCCTGGATCGCCGGAAAAAGGAGCTTCGCCGCGACGACCAGTATGTAGATCCCGACAAGGAGCGCCACCCCGGGGTCCAGCCAGGCCCACCCCGTGAGCCGGAACATAAGGAGCGAGCCGAGTATGCCGGCATTCGTGTAGACGTCGGTGGCGAAGTGGACCGAATCGGCCACGAGAGCGGGGGATTCGGTCTCCTCGCCCGCTTTCCGGATCCGCCTGGAGATGTACCAGGATGCCGCGAGCGCGACCGCCATGACGGCGATGCCCTTGTCCGCCGATTCCGGAACCCTCCTCTCGATCAGCCGCCTGATCCCCTCCCACACCACCCACCCGCCCGTGGCGGCGATGACGGCCGCCTGGAAAACGGTTGCGAGCGTCTCCACCTTCCCGTGCCCGTATGGATGGCTAGTGTCGGCCGGGTGCATCGCCTTCCGGATGGACAGGAGATTGACGCCGGACATGAAGATGTCCGCCATGCTGTCGAATGCGGACGACAGGACGCCGAGCGATCCGGACAGGACCCCAGCGACGAACTTGGCGCAGGCAAGGCTTACAGCGCACAAGAGGGAGAACCAGGCGGTCCCGATCCGCTTGCGCTCCATATCCCCGATGCGACGATTATCGGCCATGCTTCCCGTGCGTCCTTAAGAGGTATTCACGGGCCGGAGCCCGACGCACCGCGAGGCTGCGTCGATTCCCGCGTGAATTGACAGGTTTGGATATACTTTGCAAGAATATCACATCCCATCCCGGGAGGGCCAACGTGGTCCAGAAAACGAAGAAGATCTGGATGGACGGCAAGCTCATCGACTGGGAAGACGCCCGGGTCCACGTGCTGGCCCACACGCTTCATTACGGGGTCGGCGCGTTCGAGGGGATCCGATGCTACAAGACGGAGGAAGGAGCCCCGGCCGTCTTCAGGCTCAAGGAGCACGTGGACCGGCTGTTCGACTCGGCGCACATCCTGATGCTGGAGATCCCGTATACCGCCGAGGAGATATGCCAGGCCGTCCGCAAGACGCTTGCCGCGAACGGGCTTGTCGAGGGATACATCCGTCCTATCGTCTTCATAGGCGAAGGGGAAATGGGGCTTTTCGCGCGCACGAACCCCGTGCACGTGGCCATCGCCGTCTGGCCGTGGGGGTCGTACCTGGGGGAAGAGGGCTTGAAGAAAGGCATCCGCGCCAAGGTCTCATCCTTCAACCGGCACCACGTAAACGCGGCGATGACCAAGGGGAAGATAAACGGGCACTACGTAAACTCGGTCCTGGCAAAGTGGGAGGTGGTAAAGGCAGGATACGACGAGGCGATCCTGCTCGACACAGAAGGATACGTGGCGGAGGCGTCGGGGGAGAACATATTCATCGTCCGCAACGGCATTCTTCAGACCACGCCCCTCACCTCGATCCTGCCGGGGATAACGCGGGATTCGGTGCTTACGATCGCGCGCAAGATGGACCTTCCCGTCAAGGAGGCGCGGTTCTCGAGGGACGAGATGTACATTGCCGATGAGGTGTTCTTCACCGGCACGGCCGCCGAGATAACTCCCGTGCGGGAAGTGGACGACCGGCGCGTGGGGACCGGCAAGCCGGGGCCCGTCACCAGGCGGATCCAGGAAAAGTTCTTCGATATAGTGCGCGGCAGGGACGCGCTGTTCCAGCATTGGCTGGACACTCTCAGGTGACGGCCCAAGGCGGGCGGGCCGCGGAACGTAGCGGGCTAACCGGGAAAATCGGGATATAGTTTTTTCCGGCACTCCGGGCAGATGCTGTGGCTGAACTCGGCCTCCGAGCGCTCCTTGATGTAGGTTTCGATCTGGTTCCAGTATCCCTTGTCATCCCGTATCTTCTTGCATGAAGCGCAGATCGGCAGCAAGCCGCTCAACGCCTTTACGCGTGCAAGCGCGTTCTGGAGCTCGCGGATGAGCGAATCCCTGGCCTTTTCACTGCTCCGATAGGATTCGAAGATGGGGGCGATATAGAAGACACCTGCGAGCATCAGAGCCGAAGTGACCAAGCCTATTTCCTCGTAAAGGAGGTCCATGTCGTGCGGCGGCTCCCCCAAGAAGAGGCGGTATATCGTGAAACCCCTCCGAATCGCCATCCCGAAGATGGACCCGGAAATCAGGATCCAGGCTACGCTCCTTCCTGAAACGCGGATGAGCCTCAGGGCTAAAAATCCTGCTGTAAGCTGAAGAAGGACCGACAATACGCTTACGAACGCCAGTTCCATCCTTCAATCCTTCTCTTTAGCGCTGTCGCTCGAAGTTGTCTGAACCGGCGGTCTGAGAGCCTCGTCTCCTGGCGGAACGGCACCGACAAGGGACATATCGGACGTCCGCCGGCAAAACTTGACCCCGGGCGCCAAGGCGGGTTCTGGTAGAATTTATGGAATGCTTCGCGTCACCGAAATATTCGCCAGCATCCAGGGGGAATCCTCCTACGTCGGGCTGCCCTTCGCCTTCGTGCGGCTGACCGGCTGCAACCTGCGTTGCCGGTACTGCGACACGACCTATGCCTACGACGGCGGAGATGAGTTCCCCATCGAGGAAATCATTTCACGGGTGGAGGTTTTCGGCATCCCGCGGGTCACCGTCACCGGCGGGGAGCCGCTTCTGCAGGCCGAGGCCTGTGATCTGGTAACGGCGTTTCTCGACCGGGGATTCACCGTCCTCGTCGAGACGAACGGCACGGTCCCCTTGAGCACCTTGGATCCCCGGGCGGTCAAGGTCATGGACGTCAAATGCCCGGGGTCCGGCGAGGACCGCAAGATTCTCTGGGAAAATTTCTCGGCGCTTTCGCCCCGCGACGAGGTCAAGTTCGTTATCGCCTCGGAAGAAGACTATTCGTACGCAAAGGAGATAATCTCGAAGTACTGCGCCAAGGCCCCGTTCACGGTCCTTCTTTCTCCCGCCTTCGGGCTGATGGCGCCCGACAAGCTCGCAGGCTGGATGGTGGGCGACGGGCTCGCCGCCCGGTTCCAGCTTCAGCTCCACAAGCTCGTGTGGGGCCCCGACGCGAGGGGGGTATGACAGTCCCGCCCAAGCCCAAGGGTATCGTGCTTTTAAGCGGCGGGATGGACAGCCTTGTGCTGGCGGCCTTCGCAACGCGGGAAAGCGACATCGCCCTCCTGCACGTCAATTACGGCCAGCCCACACAGGCCAGGGAGCTTGCCTGCTTCCACGCGATCGCCGACCGCCTCAAGGTCAAGGAGCGGATGGTGGCCGACATCGGGTATCTGAAGACTATAGGAGGCAGCGCTCTGACCGACCCGGGCATCGCGATCCCCGAGGCCGACCTGCGGCGCGGCGGCGTACCCGTCACCTACGTCCCTTTCCGCAACGCGCATTTCGTGTGCATCGCGGTGTCGTGGGCTGAAGTGATCGGGGCCAGAAACGTCTACATCGGGGCGGTGATGGCCGATTCCTCGGGGTATCCCGATTGCCGGCCGGAATTCTACGAAGCGATGAACGAGGCGATCCGGCGCGGGACGAAGGAGGGAAGCGGGATAACGGTCCTGGCCCCCTTCGTCCGCCTCAAGAAAAAGGACTTGGTCCTCATGGGCAAGTCCCTCGGCGTGCCGTTCGAGCGCTCATGGTCCTGCTACAGGGAAGGGGAGAAGGCGTGCGGCCGGTGCGATTCGTGCGCCCTCAGATTGAGGGCGTTCGCCGAGGCCGGCGTCCCCGACCCCATCGAATATGAGGTCCGGCCGTCCCTCTGAGCCGGCGACGAAGGCCATTGCATCCCCGCGCAGACATGAAGCAGCTCGCACGCCGCATCTCGCAGGTCGCTTTCCTTCTCCTTTTCTTCGTCCTGCTGATCAAGACGGACTACGACGGGCGAAACGAGCTCGGCTACCCCGTCAAGATCTTCCTTGACGCCGACCTGCTTGTTTTGCTCACTTCCCTCGTCTCCGCATGGAAGCTTCCCGCGGCTCTTTTCCTTGCCCTGTTGTTCATCCCCGTGACCCTGTTGTTCGGACGCGCGTTCTGCGGCTGGGTATGTCCGTTCGGGACGCTGCACCACGCCGTGAGCTTCACCGGAAGGGAGCTGGTTCCGGAGCGGGGAGTCAAGACGAAGGGGACGATATGGAAATTCGTCGTGCTGGCCGTGGTTTTCGGCGCGGCGCTGATCGGCGTCCAGCTTGCCGGCCTGCTCGATCCCGTTTCGTTTCTTATCCGGTCGCTCTCGTTGTCCGTCCTGCCGGCCGTGAATTTCCTGTTCCGCGAATTCCTCGAATGGGGGTTCCGCCTCCCGTGGCGACCGGTCTCGGACCTGTTCGACGGGGCCTACACGTTCCTCCGGGCGCATTTCCTCTCGTTCTTCCCCGCGCGCTACGACCAGGCGTTCCTCTTCTTCGTCCTCCTGCTGCTGGCGCTCTCGCTCGACGTGTACCGGACGCGCTTCTTTTGCCGGTTCGTATGTCCGCTCGGCGGGCTGCTCGGGCTCTTTTCACGAGCATCCCTGATGCGGCTCTCGATGAACGGGAAGTGCACTCGTTGCATGCGCTGCCGGGACGTATGCGCGGGCGGGGCCAATCCGCACACCGAGAAGAACTGGTCGCCGTCGGAGTGCGTGACCTGCTTCAACTGCACGGCGGCCTGCCGGGAAGGGGCGCTTGAGTGGAAATTCTCGATCGCGCGCGGGACCGAGGACAGGATCGACCTGCGCCGGCGCGCGGCGCTGTCGGCCCTGGCCGCCGGCGCGGCCTCGGCCGCGGTGATGAGGACCTCTCCGGCGTCGGCGCGGCCCGCCCCGGAGCTCGTCCGCCCGCCCGGATCGCGGCCGGAGGGGGACTTCCTTTCCCGTTGCGTCCGCTGCGGCGAGTGCATGAAGGTGTGCATCACCGGGGGCCTGCAGCCGACGCTGCTCTCGGCGGGATTCGAGGGAATATGGACGCCCGTGCTGGTGTCCAAGATCGGATACTGCGAATACAACTGCACGCTGTGCGGCCAGGTCTGCCCGACTTCCGCCATACGCCGGCTTTCCCAGGAGGAGAAGCGGAAAACGGTCATCGGGCTGGCGTTCGTCGATCCGTCGCGCTGCATCCCATTCGCCCAAGGGACGCCCTGCATCGTCTGCGAGGAACACTGCCCGACGCCCAGGAAGGCGATCGTATTCACCGAGCGCCCGGGGAAGGAGGGGCGCGTCGTCAAGGTCCCCGTCGTCGTCACGGAACTATGCATCGGGTGCGGCATCTGCGAGTATAAATGCCCGGTGGTCGATCTTGCCGGTATCCGGGTCACATCCATCGGCGAGTCGCGTAATCCGCAGAATCGCCTCAACCTGCCGACAGGGGCTTATACCGGTTGAAAATTTTTGGTTTTTCCCTTTGACAATTGCCCGCCCTGCCGATAGCATTCATTCGCAAAACGGCCGGGGGCTGTTTATCTGGAATTATCACTGAATCTTTTCCCCCTTCCGTCCGTTCTAATAAGCAGGAGATAACAAGGTGGCGCACTTTTACGAAAACAGGCGCGGACAGCCATCCAACTGGGAAGACGTGGGAGGCTTCAACGTCCAGTTGCTGATGGAGATCCGGAACGCGGTGCTGGACGTCGAGTCGGGGGCCGGCCCTCCGCCCGCCGTTCAAGGCCTGGCGTTGGACTGGATAAAAAGGCTGCCGTTGTTCGACTTCCCGGACGACGAGATCGGTTAAGCGGGCAGCCCGATTACCTTCAGGTATACCTTCCGTATCCTTTCGGTTTCCATCCTGTACCGTTCCATCGCCTCCCGGTCCAGGTCCGCGGGGTCGAACTGCTCGATCGAGGCGTCGCGGGACAGGCGCATGCGGACCTCCAGGGCGCGCAGGTACCGGTAACCTCCGTCCAGCGCCTGGAAATCCTCGACGGAGATCCTTCCCGCCCGCATCAACTCGTAGAGGGCCTTGAGCGTCGAACGGGAGCGCAAACCCGGATTTTCCGGGGCGTACAGCAATTGCAGATACTGGGTGGCGAACTCCACGTCGACGACACCGCCCCGGCCCACCTTCAAGTTCAGCCTGCGGGTATGCTCACGCCCGAGCTCCGTCTCCATCCGCATCCGCAGCCGGTGAATCTCCTCCGCCGCGCCGGCGGGCAGAGGGCGGTCGTAGATGAAACGGGCCACTTTCTCCTCCACGGTCTTCCCGAACTGGCGGTCGCCCGCGACGAAGCGGCACTTGAGCAGCGCCTGGCGCTCCCAAAGATGGGCGGAGTGCTCGTGGTACGTCTCGAACGCAGCCATGGAGGAGACCAGGGGGCCGGCGTTGCCCGATGGGCGCAGCCGGGTATCGAGCTTGTATACGTATCCCTCCCTGGTCACCATCGTCAGAAGCGTGATCAGCCGCTGGGCGACCTTCGCGAAAAACTCGTGGTTGGTCACTTTCCTGAACTCCGACGGGTCGGCGCCCGGCGCC
>DATBLU010000031.1:0-2091 GCA_036555205.1 Candidatus Deferrimicrobiaceae bacterium | reverse complement strand
GACGCCGCTGCATCTCATAGGCCGGTTCGCCGACTACGGGATCCGCAAGGGAAACGTCGGCACGCAGTGGCAGAACATCGCCCATCAGGGTCTGCCTCCCGCGCTGATGCAGAGGATGCGGGAATGGGCGAAGGGCGCCGGCAAGGACGTCAAGTTCGCCACGAAGCAGTTCAAGGCGGAGATCGACGCGATACCGGCGGAGTTTGCAGGGAAGATCGAGGAGGCCGCCCGCCGGGAAGCCCTGCAGCTCTTCCGCGCGTTCCGCGCCGAGGGGACTGCGAAGATCGTCGCCGATACCCTCGCAGTCAAGGCGTAGCGGAACGTTTGAGGATCGTGGCGGGGAAATGGCGGGGAAGGACCCTGCGGGCCCCGAAAGGAATGGCGGTCAGGCCCACGTCCGACAGGGTCAGGGAAGCGATATTCGACATCCTCGGGGAACGCGTGGAGGGCGCCGCCGTCCTCGATCTTTTCGCCGGAAGCGGGGCGCTGGGCCTGGAGTCGCTCTCCCGCGGGTCGTCGAGCGCGGTGTTCGTCGAATCGGATCCGGCCGCGTTCGGCGTTCTGGAAAAGAACATCGAATCGCTGGGCGCCGCGGAAGCGGAATGCCTCCACATGGATTTCCGACAGGCGCTTCGCCGCCTGCGGGCGCGATCGACTCGGTTCGGCATCGTGTTTCTGGACCCCCCGTACGGGAAGGGGCTTGCGGCGGACTCCGCCGCGGGCATTGTGCGGGCGGGTCTTCTTCAACCGGGATGCACGGTCGTGGTCGAGGAGGCGTTCCGCTCTCCACAGGCCGCGTTCCCGGCGGGCTGGGAGCTCTCCGTCGACAGGCGCTACGGCGACACGAGGGTGATGATGTTCAGGGTTCCATCCTGAACCGTAGAGCGAATATTTCGAAGAGGGAGACCAGATGAGGACGGTCGCGGTTTACCCCGGTTCGTTCGATCCCCCCACGTTCGGCCATCTGGACATAATAGAGCGGTCGTCCAGGGTGTTCTCGAGGGTGATCGTCGCCGTGGCCATGAACATACGGAAAAACATAATGTTCACCCCCGCGGAGCGGGTTGCCATGCTGCGAAAGCTGACGCGCCCGTACGCCAACGTGGAAATTCACTCGTTCAGGGGACTCCTGGTCGATTACGCCCGCGACAAGGGGGCCCACGTGCTTGTGCGGGGGCTGCGGGCGATTTCGGACTTCGAGTATGAATTCCAGATGGCGCACATGAACAAGAAGCTGGCGCCGGACGTGGACACGGTCTTCATGATGACCGGGGAGCGGTACTCCTACATAAGCTCAAACATCGTCAAGGAGATCGCCGGCTTCGGCGGTAAAATCGACGACCTCGTTCCCGTCCTGGTCCGGGATCAGGTCCTTCGGAAAATCGATAAGAGCAGGTAACCAGACACCGCATCCGTGGAAAGGAGCGCAGCATGATGAAGCTTGCAGGAAGGGTGGGGAAAATCAAGCCGTCACCGACGCTTGCGATCACGAGCAAGGCGAAGGCCATGAAAGCACAGGGGATCGACGTGGTCGGCTTCGGCGCGGGAGAGCCTGATTTCGACACTCCCGATCACATCAAGGAGGCGGCGAAGAAGGCGCTGGACGCCGGATACACGAAGTACACGCCCGTCCCCGGCTCGCCGGAGTTGAAGGACGCGATCATCGCCAAGCTGAAACGGGACAACGGGCTCGAATACGGCCGGGAGAACATCATCGTGTCGCTGGGCGCCAAGCATTCCATCTACAACGTGGCGCAGGCGTTCATCGACAAGGGGGACGAGGTCGTCATCCCGGCCCCGTACTGGGTCTCCTACCCCGACATCGTCCTGCTTGCGGGCGGCACTCCGGTGATCGTCGAGACGTCGCAGAAAAACGGGTTCAAGATGACAGCCGCGCAGCTCGACAAGGCGATAACCCCAAAGACGAAGTGCGTGGTGCTGAACAGCCCCTCCAATCCCACGGGTTCGGCGTACGCGAAGGGCGAGCTCGAGAAGCTTTCGAAGGTCATCGTCAAGCGGGACGTCACCGTCCTTTCCGACGAGATTTACGAGAAGCTCGTCTACGACGGATTCGAGTTCGCGAGCATCGCC
>DATBLU010000029.1:0-3772 GCA_036555205.1 Candidatus Deferrimicrobiaceae bacterium | reverse complement strand
GGGGGACGAGGGGAAGACCGAGCTTGACGAGCTCGAGGAGAAGGTCAAGAAGAAGGGGATGAGCAAGGAGGCGGTGCAGAAGGTCCAGAAGGAGATCAAGAAGCTTCGCATGATGTCCGCGATGTCGGCCGAGGCCACGGTGAGCCGCAACTACGTCGACTGGCTGATCTCGATCCCCTGGCAGGAGCGGACGGAGGACAAGCTGGACATCGAAGCGGCCGAAAGGGTCCTGAACGAGGACCACTACGGGCTGGAGAAGGTGAAGGAACGCATCCTCGAGTACCTCGCCGTCCGCAAGCTGGTGTCCAAGCTGAAGGGCCCGATCCTGTGCTTCGTCGGTCCTCCGGGCGTGGGGAAGACGTCCCTGGCCCGGTCTATCGCCCGCGCGATGGGGCGCAAGTTCGTCCGGATGTCGCTTGGCGGCGTCCGCGACGAGGCCGAGATCCGGGGGCACCGGCGCACGTACATCGGGGCGCTGCCCGGCAAGATAATCCACCAGATGAAAAAGGCGGGGACGGTGAACCCCGTGTTCCTGCTCGACGAGGTCGACAAGATGTCCATGGACTTTCGAGGGGATCCTTCGGCGGCGCTCCTCGAGGTGCTCGACCCGGAGCAGAACAACTGCTTCAACGACCATTACCTGGACGTCGACTACGACCTGTCCGACGTCATGTTCATAACCACGGCCAATATGCTTCACGGGATCCCTCCCCCCCTGCAGGACCGGATGGAGATCATCCGCCTTCCGGGGTACACGGAGGTGGAGAAGCTCAACATAGCCCGCGATCACCTGTTGAAGAAAAAACTGGACGAGCACGGTCTGTCGCGCGACAAGGTTTCTTTCGCGGATCCGGCGATCATCCAGATCATCCGCTACTACACGCGCGAGGCCGGAGTGCGCAACCTGGAGCGGGAGATCGCCTCCATCTGCAGGAAGATCGCCCGGGAGGTGGTCAAGGACCCGTCCGTCGTGAAAGTGCGCGTGTCTCCTCAGGCGGTTCGCGGCTACCTGGGGCCGGCCAAATTCCGGTACGGGGAAGCGGAGGAGAAGGGGCAGATCGGGCTGGTGACGGGGCTGGCATGGACCGAGTTCGGAGGGGAGCTCCTGCTGATCGAAGCGGCCCTGATGCCGGGGAAGGGGAACCTTAAAGTTACCGGCAAGCTCGGGGAAGTGATGCAGGAATCCGCGCACGCCGCCCTCTCCTACATACGCACCCGCGCCGACCGCATGGGGCTGGACCGCTCCTTCTACCAGAAGATCGACATCCACATACACGTGCCGGAGGGGGCGATCCCGAAGGACGGCCCGTCCGCCGGGATCACCATGGCGACGGCGCTGGCTTCCGCGCTCCTTCGGGTGCCCGCGAGGAACGACCTGGCGATGACGGGCGAGATAACGCTGCGCGGGCGGGTGCTGCCGATCGGCGGGGTCAAGGAGAAGCTTCTTGCCGCACACCGCGGCGGGATCAAGACCGTGATCCTTCCCGCCGAAAACGAGAAGGACATGGCGGATATTCCCGCCAAGATCCGCAAGAGCCTTAAGATCCTGTTCGTGCGCCACATGGATGAAGTGATCGAGGCGGCAATCGACATGTCGGACGCGGAGAAGCCGGCCGAGCCGGTCACGCCTCCCGAGCCCGAACCGGAACCTTCGGCTGCCCCGCCCGGATCATCCGGCGAAGAGGTCATCCGGCACTAACCGGCCTCTGCGGGAACGGAACCCTGAAGGCCGGATTAACTCGTGGTGATTTTGCCGCCGTTTTCCCCTGCGATCCTTTCGGCCTCCTCCCGTCCGATCAATCGGTGCAACGGCAGGAGGCCTTTTTCACCCTTGATGCCCGCCGCAAGCCGAAGCGATGCCTCCGCGAGCAGAACGCCCGAGAGCCGCCCCCGAGGATCCTCAAGGGCCGCACAGGCCGTGCCGGCGCCCTTGACCGTACACACCCCGGCCGCCGAGGCAGGCGTACCTTCCTTGGCAGTCATGTAACCGCGAAGCCAGAAAAGGAATGCAGCGGAAAGCTCCTGCCCTACGGGCCCCAACGCCGCGATCCTGCGCCCCAGCCGCCGGTACAATCCGGACGGTCGTCCTGGCGGAATGCCGAAGAAATCCTCCCCGGCCGCGAAATAACATCCCGGGCGGGAGCCGGGCGGAGCGGCAGTTTCCGGCCCTGGGACCCTTGCCGCCCTTCGGAAGAAAGCGTACCCGCCGAACCTGTCGAGCGAGCAGAATAGATACCGGCGCGGCTGATTCCCGCGCTCCGCGGATTCCGTCAGGCCGCCCGGGAGAAAATGGGCGGACAGGATCTCCGTCCATCCCGGCATCATTCCGCAGCCGGACACGCAGGCGGCCCCCTTGCCGCGGAAGGCGTCGTGGATTTCCCGCAAGTCAGCAGCGGAGAGCGTCCCGTCCCCGATGCTGGCTGCCGGGACTCCCTTGTCAGCGCAGGTAAGCAAAATCCTTTTTTCGTACTCGGAGCACGGGCCCACGGCGTTCGCCACGGCGTCGACTCCATCCAGCAGGCGCGCCAGCTCAGGGGCGCGGCCGGCGTCGGCCATCGCCCAGCGGCACTTCGGAGAAAGGGCCTTGGCGAATCGCTTCGCGTCGCGGATGTTGTAATCCACAAGGAGAAGATCCCGGACTTCAGGCCGGGCGGAGAGGGCCTGCGCCGCGATCCTTCCCACGAACCCGGCTGCTCCAAGGAGGGCGATCTTCATGGCCCAATCTTAGCAGAAGAATGTCCGCATCCGCGTTGACATTCGGGGAAGGGATTTGTTAACTTATTAGGTCTTCGATCTTTGGAGGCAGTCACCTGGGCGGATAGCTCAGATGGTAGAGCATCGCCCTTACAAGGCGAGGGTCACAGGTTCAAGTCCTGTTCCGCCTACCAGTCGCTCACGAATCGGGGTGGTAGTTAAGCTGGTTATAACGCCGGCCTGTCACGCCGGAGGCCGCGGGTTCAAGTCCCGTCCACCCCGCCAGAAAGGGAGAGGTTCCGATCGCAGGATCGGGGCCTCTTTTTTTTCCCCCGGAGGGGAGCGCTCATTCCCACAGTACCTTAAGGCCCTTCACTGCGCGAAGGCGGGAATCGGGCGTCAGGAGGGGGGCTTTGAGAAACAGCGCGGTCGAGGCGATGATGCGGTCTGCCGGGTCCGCATGGGAAAATCCGCGGTAACTTGCCGACAGATGGGCTACCTCGGGCGTGATCGGAATCACTTTCAGGTTGCGGGAGGTCACGACAAGGTCGATGAATGTGATCGCGTCCGTGCCGGGATCCAGCCTGCCCTTGGCTGCCAGCATCGCGATTTCCCAGAGGGAAATGTCGCTGCATGCCGCCGCTCCTTTAGCTGATGCGGCGTCCAGCTCCCGGCGGGCCTTCCGTCCCAGCCGGGGAGGATCGAGGGCGTCGAAGATCATAGCGCAGGTGTCGAGGACGATCATCGGCCGGATTCCCACTCCTCTCCGACGGGAGAGATAACGTCCCCGATCCGGCATTTTGCCCGAAGAACAGCCAGTTTCTCCCGTGCGGCCTGGCTTCCCCCCCGGTCCGGCAGGATTCGCGCGATTACGCTCCCCCTGGAAGTTACCGCGATCTCTTCCCCCCTCCGGACCTTTCCCAGGTAGTCCGGAAGTTTTGCGCGAAGCTCCGTAACGTTGACCTTGATCATCCGGATGGTCCTCCATTATGTACAGATAAAGTGTACATCCGGGCCGATCGACAGTCAATCCGGCGTTCGGCGGTCAGTCGTCCTTCCGGATCCGGACCACCTGGCT